>NZ_JALRGW010000139.1:0-746 GCF_023253315.1 Aestuarium sp. | reverse complement strand
GCCACCATGAGGCGCCGCTCCTCCATAAGTATCCACAATAATCTTTCTTCCCGTCAAACCCGTATCGCCATCAGGACCACCAATTACAAAGTTTCCTGTTGGATTAACATAGTACTCTTCCTCTTCGAGATCTTTTAAAAGTTCTGCAGGAATAGATTGTTTGAGAGCCGGAGTTACAATTAATTTCACATCTGCTGGGCTTAAACCTTCCGCATGCTGTGTAGAGATCACCACTGATTTCACTTTGTGTGGCTTTCCATCTTTGTATTCTAAGGTGACTTGACTTTTAGAGTCAGGCTCTAACCCTTTAAGAGAACCATCTTTTCTTCCCACAGCCATTAATTCTAAAATTTTATGAGAGTAGTAAATAGGGGCAGGCATTAATTCTGGAGTTTCAGTACATGCGTATCCAAACATGATGCCTTGATCGCCCGCGCCCTCATCTTTATTTGAAGATGAGTCAACTCCCATGGCAATGTCTGCAGACTGACCATGTAAATAGTACTCAACATCCACATTCTTCCAGTGAAAGCCTGCTTGCTCATAGCCAATGTCCTTAATACAGTCTCTTACTTTTTGAATAATTTCCTCTTTATCTTGATCGACTGGCCCGCGAACCTCTCCGGCTAATACAACCTTATTGGTTGTAGTCAGCGTCTCACAGGCAACTCGAGCATAAGGATCTTTGGCAATAAAATGGTCCACGACCATATCGGAAATACGATCCGATACTTTATCGGGGTGGC
>NZ_JALRGW010000138.1:0-749 GCF_023253315.1 Aestuarium sp. | reverse complement strand
CAAGCTAAAAATAATTAGCTGATTGTTACTGCACCCCAGGTGTTCGATAAGAAAGTAGTTTCTGGATAAAGAATATCTATCCTATAGTAAACAGTAAGGTTTACACTATCATTAAATGCTGGACTTTGAGAACCAGTAGTTAATACAACTTGGCAGTCTACAGTTGTTCCTGCATCGCCATACGAACCTTGTGTCCCGTTAGTGTTTACTTTAAATATTAATTGGTCTCCACTATATTGGGCACCGTATGTTGACCCATCAAGTTGTGTCATCGTTAATTGGCCGGCAGTTTGTTTATAATAACCACTATTAGTAGTTAAATCTGTAGTAACAGTAACCGCGCCAGCGCCGTAACGAGCACTAGCATTACCTGCATATATAGTTTTTCCACCGAAACCATCTATTGCCAATGAACCTAATGCCTGTCCTCTGATAGTTCCGCCAGTGTTCGTATAACTGTCGATAAAGAATCGTAATTCTCCGCCTGCATTGAAGAAGTAACGTGCCGCGTCTGCACCTCCAAATGTGGCAGTACGAGTAAATGTTATGGATGCACTAGCAGTTTGGTTAGGTATGTTCATAGTAGCACTAGCCAGAGACCCAGTAGTTAATGTGCCACTCGGTCCCCGGGCCATGCGATCAGTATAACCTGTTGTTAACGCACTCCCAACATCGTTAGTCGCATTAATAGCTGTACCAGCTGTATAGAGTGATAAATTTGAATAAGTACTGCTTTGATGGCTTCTAAC
>NZ_JALRGW010000137.1:0-754 GCF_023253315.1 Aestuarium sp. | reverse complement strand
ATTGTTTAGAGCAGGTCGGTGGGTTTTTTGTTGCTCACATAGTAATTATCTTGATAAGATCGATTCTTGTCTAGTCTTGAGCAGGTTTTGCAAAGATAAAAAAAGAGTGTTGCATCTCTACAACACTCTCTGCTATGTTTGTTAACAAGGTCTAACTACCCCGTAGCTGCCCTTAGGCTGCTAATGCTATATTTGCGTTTGCAATTATAAAGTTTGTTCGCGGTACGGCGCTTACATCCCGGTAACTCCACTCATCTATCCTGCCTGTCTATCCTATTTCGACCCCATCATATAAACTCTAAAGGTTTGCCTATTCACCAATCGCCGGAAAGGTTTTATGCTAAAGAGTTTATATGGTGGAGTCGCCGGGTACCGCCCCCGGGTCCAGTATGTGTCCACGTTGCTTCAACGCTAACAAGTTATTTATACACTAGATTTGTGCATTAGTCAATGGAAATATCTTCTTCTGGTTCGTATTTTACAAAAAGTTTAAGTGTGCGTTCATTATCTTGTAAAAGTAGTTGCACATCACTTACATTGTATTTCACATAACGTCGGCCATCATTGTCGATAACTTCAACTCGAGTGACTTTAGGAAAGTTCTTCATCAAATCTCTCTACTACTGTTATTGTATGTTTGCATTTTCCGTGGAATGTAAAACCAGTGCAATCGCATTTGAAGCCTCGGGGTGTGAGGGCAACAACATAACTTGAACCTGGCTTACTACCTGGTACTGACCATTCGGTACCTACA
>NZ_JALRGW010000136.1:0-756 GCF_023253315.1 Aestuarium sp. | reverse complement strand
AATCAGAATTTTGACCAAACCAATTGACCTGAACACCTGCGTCATGGGCATAGTGATCCAGCTGTGGTGTGGTTGGAATATCTTGATTAAAGACCGCAACCCCCTGTGCGACCAAGCCATCGATGATCGACGCTTTTTCAACAGCAATCTTTTCAACACTTTCAAAAGCTGCCAAATGCGCCGCCGCGACTGTGGTCACCATCGCGACATGCGGCTGGGCAATGCACGACAAGGGCGCAATTTCGCCAGGATGGTTCATTCCAATTTCGATGACGGCAAAGTCAGTTTCTGCCGGCATGCGCGCCAAAGTCAACGGCACGCCCCAGTGGTTGTTATAGCTGGCAACCGAAGCATGCGTGCGCCCCTGTTCTTGGAGCATGTCACGCAGCATTTCTTTGGTCGAGGTTTTGCCAACCGACCCCGTGACCGCGATCACACGCGCCGCTGTGCGCGCCCGTGCGGCGCGGCCTAAATCCTCAAGGGCGGCTTGAACATCGGCCACAATCAACAAGGGGGCTGTTTCATCCAAACCTTCGGGGATGTGATCCACCAAGGCTGCTGCGGCCCCTTGGGCCAAAGCCTGCGCAACAAATTCGTGACCGTCCCGCGCGGCTTTCAGGGCAACAAACAGATCGCCCTTTTCCAAGGTGCGGGTATCAATCGAGACGCCGGTCGCAGACCATGTTTGTGTTGAACGGCCCGAAGTTGCGCGGGTTGCATCGTCTGAAGTCCACAAGATCATCTAAATTATTCCAT
>NZ_JALRGW010000135.1:0-785 GCF_023253315.1 Aestuarium sp. | reverse complement strand
AGTACTCTGTTTGTAACTACACCGACGGGTGAGCTGCTACTTGCGAAAACGCCTTGGCCAAGGATCCGAAAGTAGTCGGTGTAGTTACAAACAGAGATAGTTTCCTGATAGCTCAGTTGGTAGAGCATCCGCCTGTTAAGCGGCCGGTCCTTGGTTCGAGCCCAAGTCAGGGAGCCAAAATTTATAGGGGTGAGGGAAAATGGTAATCCACGGGCCTCCAAAACCTTGAGAACTCGGTTCGATTCCGAGCACCCCTGCCAAAATAATCCTACATACATCGTATGGTGCGGTAATCGATTAATGAAATCGAGTCGTGGGGAGTCTAACAGAAAGCCGTGACGGTTAGACAACATATAATCCGGGTGTAGCGCAGTCTGGTAGCGCGACGGTTTTGGGTACCGTAGGTCGTGAGTTCGAGTCCCACCATCCGGACCAAAAATAAATCCGCCTCGCGGGATAAAGATCATAGAGACAGCTTCGGTCCTCTCTATGATCCGGATTATAGGATCGGTTCAGCAAACTTAAAGCTAAACTTTGGTTGTCTAGCGACAAAAACGATCCTGACGAATTTTCCTGCTTTCGTAAAAGCAGGTGGTGGAGTGGCTTTTTAGCCCCAAGTTTGTCCAAACTCAAAATGGACTGGTCGGAGCGAGAAGTAATACGGGCTGTGTTATGGGTAACGGGTGATCCTTGCAAGATCGCTGTCAATGGGTTCGATTCCCATACGGTCCACCAAAATTTAGAATGTGTACAGCAACAAATCAAAACATACGTTTTATTTGAAA
>NZ_JALRGW010000134.1:0-786 GCF_023253315.1 Aestuarium sp. | reverse complement strand
ATTGTCGTCTGCGCGCTATGCGGGCGCTCGTTCTAACGCGTGCCGGCGGCTGGTTCTGAATTCTGGTGGTAAACAAGTGGTAAAGGTGTCAGGCGCCGGGCACTGTGGCGGCCAGGGTCAGTTTCCAACGTGGACGCGGGGTTAGAGCGCGGGCGGGGGCGGGGCGCGCTGGACTCGAAAGGTCCCGGGACAGCGCGCGGACTGCTTACTTACCCTAAAGTAGCAAACCTTACAATCATACTTACCAGAAACAACGGCGAAACCAGCGAACTGGAAGTCCATGAGCCCGCGACAACCGCAAAACTGGCGACTCAAGGGTAAGGGAAAGAGACGGTCGAGTCAAAGTGCGCGGCGACCGTTTAGGGGCGATGCTTCCTCGGCGCGAGCGGCGTGGGGGGGGGCGCACGGCCGAGTCCACGCAGGTTGGTCGAGCCGAGGGGCTCAAGCGGGAGCGAGCCGAGGGGCCCAAGCGGGAGCGAAGCGTGCCGGTCCTTTCAAGCTACCGGCGCGAGGCGTTCAAGCGGGAGCAAGTGGCCAGGAGCGGGCAGGAGAGGCAAGCTGACCGAGCCGAGGGGCCCCGCGGCGAAGAAGGGAGGACACGGCGAGGCGAACGGGCAGCTTTTGGGGCTGTGGCTTCATGACTTGTGACTGTGACCTGGGTGCTGGACACTGGGCGTTTCCGGGGGTGCCGCGCAACGCGCTTCTATGTTCATACACGGGAAGTGGGTAACTCCGTCAGCTTGAACTCCTTTTGTTGGACTGGGCTAATTCAGCAGCAGGACATCA
>NZ_JALRGW010000133.1:0-789 GCF_023253315.1 Aestuarium sp. | reverse complement strand
GTGATAGGTGACGTTGTCCTGTTCCTTAGTAGCCAAGTACTTTTCCTGTTCTTAGTTCACTGGGCAGAAAGATGGCAACAGCTCAGCTGCCGCTCCTGCTGGGCAAGGGTCAAAGGTGAAGATAACTAGGGTTCCTAGCAAGATCAGTAGTGCACAAACTGCCCATAGCGTGGTGTTCAGTGCGTTACGAACCTTTACTCGCTCGGTGTAGTCGTTGACGATGGTGCGCATGCCGTTGGTGCCGTGGATCATGTCCCACCACTGCCAGAACGGGTCAGCCCACTTTCCAGCGACAAATGCAAAGTCGATGGCCTTGATGCCTTCACCCAAAACCAGGTTTACGACCAGGTGGGTGAAGACCAGAACAATGAGTAGCGGTCCGCTGACTCGCATGAATAGCCAGCCGTACTTTTCCCAGTTGGCCTGCTTTTTGGTCCTTGGGGAGTTTGGGGTTTCGATTACAACGCTCATCATGACCTCCTAGTGGCTAAACACTCTTGCTAGGTGGACGGGGGTGAAGGCAGCAACCAGCACGATGGTGATAGCAAGTACGGCCCAGAACATGATCGCCTGGTATTTGACGCCCTTGGACCAGAAGTCAACGGCGATGACCCTTAGACCGTTGAGGCCGTGGAACAAAATTGCGCCTACAAGGCCAAGCTCTGCGATGCCAATGATTGGGGTTTTGTAGGACTCGATAACCACGTTGTACGCCTCTGGGCTGACGCGCACCAGGGCGGTGTCGAGAACGTGAACGAGCAAAAAGAAGAAAATACCCACACCGGAAAT
>NZ_JALRGW010000132.1:0-797 GCF_023253315.1 Aestuarium sp. | reverse complement strand
TACGGTTCCAGTATATTCAGGAAAACGCGCGGTTTGTTGAAGAGTTGGATGTGTGACCGAGTATAGGAAACCTTTTTCCAATCTCCCATTCGGACAGCGCTTTGAAGACGCCTATTTTCAGAGCGGCATTATTGACAACAACCTGCGTGGGTACGTTGCAGAGCTTCTTTTATTGGAAGCCCTTGGCCAGAGAGCACAACTGGTGTCCCACGGTTGGCATGCTTGGGACATAGACCTTGGCAACCGCGAAGACAGCTACCCAAACTATCTGCGGATTCAGGTAAAAAACTCGGCCAAGGTTCAAACGTGGTCTGAGGTCGAACGCAATTTGGAAGACGCCGCAGGCAAATTCCAACTCCGATTGAGCAAGCCAGATCACCTAAGAGTAGATCTCGAAACACCTAACGATCGGTGTCAGGCTGTTCGAGATGCGTTTTCCTGCGATCTTTTCGCACTCATGTTTCATACGGAAAGCGACCGAGACAAATGCGACCAACGCGACCCGTCACAGTGGGTGGTCTATTTGGTTCCAACCTCTCCGAACTGCGGTGCGATCACCGCTGAGGAACTAGATGATCTCGTTAAGCGTTCGTCCAATGGACAACTGCGCCCATCGACAGAACGTTCAACTAACAGTCTTGCCAATGGTATCAGAGGGCGCTTGCCAATCGCCCCCATACCTCTAACAGAATTGACCGCGAAGAACTGCTTCGATGCAGTTCAGCCATCAGCCTCTCACTCCTGAATGCTCTCCAGATACCCTGCGAGGGCCAGCAGCTCGGCGGGTACGGGGGTGC
>NZ_JALRGW010000131.1:0-799 GCF_023253315.1 Aestuarium sp. | reverse complement strand
GTACCCGCAGCTCAACACCCTCTTCAACGAGGCGACCAAGCTCGCGGGTGCCGGCGGCACCAAGGGCACCGTCGATGTCGCGGTCGCCGACCAACTGCTCGGCAAGATCGACGAGATTTCCGAGATCTTCTGGGAGACCAAGAAGGCTTAACGTGTGACCTGGCCCCCCACATGGGGGGCCAGGTCCGCCAGCAGCGCGTCATGCTGCTGGCGAAAGGCGGTCCACTAGCCTGGGCGACGTGCCCCACGCCCTTTCTGTGTACGGCGACTCCCGGACACGAGGGCTGTCGCAGGGTGAGCACCTACGCCCCGACATTCACGACGTTGTGCATCGGGTCATTGACTCCATGGGGGGTCCGGACGGAGTCGACAGATTCCTGGCCAGCACCAACTTCCTCCCGGCCATCAGCCAGCACACACCCGAGCTCCTTGCGGAACTCGAGGGCATTTCGATCGGAGCCGATGCGCGATTCGCTGATCTCCTGGCGCACAACCTGATGGATGAATACTGGTGGTGGTCGCAAGATCAGCGCCATCGCGAGGCCTGCAGCAGCGTGGCGATCATGGGCCCACCGGCCCTCGTCGGTCAGACCATGGACCTCGACCGTTTCCTCGATGGCAGTCAGTGCCTCGTCTCCCACCACGACGAAGGCGCGACCCTCGCCGTTTTGACCTCAGCCGGGATGGTGGGCCTGTGTGGAGCGTCGAGCAATGGCTTTGGCCTGTGCGTCAATGCGCTCACGATGCTCGCGCACAGCATTTCCGGCCTACCCGTCGCCTTCGCCTTTCGAGGCGCCCT
>NZ_JALRGW010000130.1:278-808 GCF_023253315.1 Aestuarium sp. | reverse complement strand
GTTCGATACATTGCATTGGGCGGTGCCACCGCAAAGTGAGGCCGCGTTGCAAGGGCCTGAACAAATGCTGCCTTTGATCGTGGGTGCCTTGGATGCCCCAAGCCCCGCTGCGGTGGAAACGCCTGAAACAGTCGCAGCCCCGCAGCAGTCAGCCCCATCAGAGCCTGTGGTCGAGCCCGTATCGGGCGAGGATACGTTAACTTTGGGCCCTGAATTCCGAATTGATGATGAGGAGGACGCCAGTAAGGGCGCAGACGCGGTGCAGGCCGCCCGTGGCGTAAATTAAACACGGATTACATTAGGTCTACACAAGCGCGCACAACCTTGCTAAGAGCGCGCCCGTGGCCGCTGTAGCTCAGCTGGTAGAGCACGTCATTCGTAATGATGGGGTCGGGGGTTCGAGTCCCTTCAGCGGCACCACTCTCAGACCAATTATCACGAAATATCAGTGTCTTAGTGTTTGATGCGTGGCGATCATCCACCCTTATATCCACCTTTTTTGTTGCGCGTCCCACACGCGCGCGGCTGCG
>NZ_JALRGW010000130.1:0-268 GCF_023253315.1 Aestuarium sp. | reverse complement strand
AAATCTCTCTGGGTTCATCCCGGACAGCTGGAGCGTAGACCAAATTGAAGACCAATCGGGCGCCCTATACCTTCCAAAAAGATGGTTATTACTACTTTTCGAGACGAGTTCCCTCTGACCTCAGGGCCAATTACCAGACGGATAGAATCGTTGAGGCGCTTAGGACAAAGTCGGCTCAGGTAGCGCGAGGCAGGGCGATGATGGCTGCTGCGAAACTGGATGAGTATTGGTCCCATTTGAGACTGAGTCAGACAGATTTGCCGGGACG
>NZ_JALRGW010000012.1:0-75678 GCF_023253315.1 Aestuarium sp. | reverse complement strand
TGAGGCCATCAGGACTGGAGCGCAGCCGATCCCGATGAGACCCATCGCAACCGTGATGTGCCACGGTGCAGTCGCCATCGAAAACAATGCGGCGCCTCCAGCACCTCCAACTGCAAACACGACGGCGGCAGTCAGTTTTGGTCCAATACGGTCGAGCGCTTCGCCGATCGGGATTTGCATTGCTGCAAATGTCAGAAACCAAACGCCAGACGCTGTGGCGAGCTGCTCGACGGTTGCGCCAGTTTCGGCGGTTAAGGTCGGTGCCAGAACCGCCATGAAAGCTCGGAAGAACTGGCTCATTCCGTAGGCCAAAATCAGGACGATGATGCCGAGACGCATTTTTAGCTGTTTCCCGACGGCAAAGCCGCGTTCCAGTCAGCCTGAGAGACCGTGTAGCATTTCCACGGTTGCACGGCGCCGCCACCTAAAGAGAGATCAGCGTCATAGCGCCACCTCGCACCGATTTTCACGCTCGCTTTTTGGGAGCGGATATTTGATGGCGCAATATGCAACCAAACTTCGTCGAAGGTTTCGAAAGCATATTCCAGCATCAGCCGCTTGAACGCCCGATTGGTCGCGCCACCCCAATACTTGCAGTCGATAAAGGTATAGCCGATGGAAATGCTGCTAGGCACATCGGGGGCGGGATAGTAACGAGAACAGCCGATGACTTCCCCTTCTTCTGTGCGGAGAATGACCGTTTCCTTGCTCGCCACAAGGCTATCAAAATATTGATCAAAGACCTCGCGCTTGTAGCGGTCGCTGGCGGGGTGCCCTGCCCAAGTCACAGGATCCGCCGCAGCATGGTAGAGGGCATCGCGATCAGCTTCGGTCATCGGGGAAATAGAATAACCGTAGCCAGAGCGAGTAGGTTGGGGATCAAATGCCATGATGTCCTCAATTTGATCAAATCAAGGACATCATTAGCTGGCAAAATCGAACAGGTCAAAGGGCGCGACTGTGCCGCCCTTCTGGCATCTGATACGCGTCGATCTTTTGAGCGCACAGGCGCGCGATCAGGCGCGCATGTTCGTTCAGGCGGATAACGTTGTTTTTGACGATCATTTGGTCGTGGAACTGATCGATCATCGGCTGGACCATCTTTTGAATGGTTGAAAGCGGCAGGCCATGTTCCGCGGCAATTTCAGCGAAATCGAGTTCAAAGCTGCACATCAACTTTTCAATCATATCGCTGCGCAAAGTGTCATCGTCGCTCATGGTGTGACCACGCGCCGTTGCCAGCTGCCCACTTTCAATCGCAACAGCGTATTTCGAAGAGGTCGAAATATTTTGCGCGAACCCTTGCGGATACTTCGAAATTGCCGACGCGCCCAAACCGATCAAGACCTTTGCAGTATCGTCCGTGTAGCCTTGGAAGTTGCGATGCATCGTCCCCGCTTTGTCTGCCGTTGCAAGGCTATCTTCGGGGCGGGCGTAGTGGTCGATGCCGATCTCTTGGTAGCCGTCCCACATGAACAAATCGCGGGCGATGTCGAACAGGTCGAGACGTGTTTCCGCGTCCGGGAGAGCCTCTGCGGGGATCATGACTTGACGCTTAGCCATCCACGGAACGTGGGCGTAACCGTAGAGCGCAACTCGATCGGGCGATAATGACAGAACCCGCTGAACAGAGTCCGCCATCCGTTCGCGGGTTTGGTGCGGTAGGCCATATAGGATGTCCATATTCACCGATTTAATGCCTGCATCACGAAGCATCGTGACCACATCACGCGTTTGATCAAATGTTTGCTGACGGCCTATCGCGTCTTGGACAGCTGGATCAAAATCCTGAACGCCAATTGACGCACGAGTCATACCGATTTTAACCAAGGCGTCGATGCGGGCTTGGTCGACCTCCGTCGGATCAATCTCTACCGAGAATTGAAGATCATCGGCCATTGGGCGGAAGGAGTTTACCGCTTCGCCGAGTTCGAGGATCAAATCAGGAGGGAGCAACGTCGGTGTGCCGCCGCCTAAGTGGATTTGACTGATCAGCACATCCTTTGGCAGGTGTGCATCGATCAACGCCAGTTCTTTTTCCAACAATTTCAAATAGGGAACCAACGGACGGTCCGTGCTTGTCCCTTGTGTGCGGCATGCGCAGAACCAACACAGGCGTCGGCAGTACGGGATGTGTAAATACAACGAAACCCGTTCGCCCGAAGGAACGGCCTGCAACCATTGCGCGGTCGTGTCGGGAGAGACATTCCCGTTAAAGTGATTGGCAGGCGGGTAGCTCGTATATCGTGGCGCGCGAGCGTCAAAGAGTCCCAATTCCCGCAATCTGCTACGGGTTTCCATTGTGTATCCCTCCAAAAAATGGGTTATAGTCGTTCCTTAATAACTGCGCGAACCAGGATTGTTTTTGCGATGAGTCAAATCTCGCTCGATATTCAGTGCCAAGAATGTCCAATTCGTCATCGGGCCGTATGTGCCAAATGCGATTCAGACGAACTCGAAGCACTGGAGTTGATCAAATACTATCGGAACTACGAGGCCGGTCAGTCGATCGCGTGGGCCGGTGATGAACTGACGTTTGTGGCGTCGGTCGTGCGGGGCGTGGCGAGTCTGAGCCAGACACTTGAGGATGGTCGGACCCAGATGGTTGGACTGTTGTTGCCGTCCGATTTTATCGGTCGTCCGGGTCGTGGACATTCGCCCTATGACGTAATCGCAGTGAGCGATGTGACGCTCTGCTGTTTCCGCCGCAAGCCATTCGAACAGCTTTTGATGACGACGCCGCACGTCGCGGAACGCCTTCTAGATATGACGCTGGACGAATTGGACGCGGCGCGTGAATGGATGCTGATCTTGGGTCGCAAGACTGCACGCGAGAAAATCGCGAGCCTTTTGGCAATCATTGCACGGCGTGAATCTGTGATTGGAATGTCTTCATTGTCAGGTCAGATTAATATAAATCTGCCGCTCACGCGGGAGGCGATGGCGGACTATTTGGGTCTAACACTCGAAACTGTGAGCCGTCAGATTTCCGCGCTGAAACGCGAGGGTATTATTCATCTAGATGGAAAACGGCGCATTCGTGTCGACGATTTTCAGGCCTTGTTGCTCGAAACGGGCGACGACATGGATGGTGGGATGATCCCATAAAAGAGGCGGCCACGGGCCGCCTTTTTCGTCTTTAATGTGACATCAAAAGTGGGACTTCCGTCCGCTCAAGGAGGTCGCGCGTTGCTCCTCCCAAGATTGATTCGCGGAAACGGGAGTGGCCATAGGCGCCCATCACGATCAAATCGCAGCCATGCTCGGTCGCGAACCGCATCATGACATCAGAAACACGTGGCATTGTGCGGGCGAGGATCGATACTTCAGCCCGAATTCCGTGACGAGACAGCATCATGCAGATTGCACCCCCCGGATCGGACCGTTCAGGAGAATGGCTTGGCGGATCGATCATTACGATATCGACCTGATCAGCTGCAGCGAGAATCGGAATGGCGGCGCGGATCGCAGCAAAACTTTCGCTGCTTTCGTTCCACGCAATCGCAACGCGATTAAAAGGTTCAACACCTACAGGACCCGTTTCGGGCACCACGAGAACAGGTGCGCCAGTACCAAAGAGTTCGGCTTCGAGGACATTGACCTGAAGTGGGCCGCGGTTTTTGCCGTAGGGCTTCGAGGCAACGATAAGATCAGAGTAGCGGGCAAGACGCGCAACCAGTGTGTCCAGACCCATCTGAGGAATAACGACCGCTTGCGTTGAAAGCGCGCCCTTTTCGCCAGGTAGATGCTCAAGCGCCCATTTTTCAAGGCTTTCAGCGCGGGCGCGGGCTTCGGCGAGGCCGGTTTCGACCATGATGGCAGAAGTGCCGCCAGGCATTGGGTCGTAGCGTGCGGGGTCAATGCCAACACAATGTACGTCTAGATGCGCGTCTAACCGGCTCGCGATCGTATGAGCTGTCACCAGCGCGTCTAAGTCAGCCGCGCTATCAGTTATAACGACCGAAATGGTCTTGTAAGGCATTTCATACTCCCGTGATGGTCATGCTCTATCGGCACGTTTGGACCTGTATTGGGTAGCAAAAGAAGGCTCACGATAACTTGACATGGATCAAGGCAGTTGAGCCGGATGGGTGGGAAACCCCAACCAGAGCAAAAGTCCTGCGAAACGAATCCACGCAGGCAGAAGAAGGGAACGTTTGATATGTGGGATTGGATTAAAATAGTGGTGTTGGGGGTTGTCGCCCTTGCCGCCGCAGTTGCCGCGAACTTCGCGCGCGACCTGGCTTATCAGGTCCATGCGTTGATCGTGATGGCCGTCGCTGCCGGCCTCTTTATTTGGTCGGTGCGTCGCGCCGGCGAACCAAAATCTGCACCCGAGACCGGCTACATGGACGGCGTCGTGCGGTATGGGGTCATCGCGACCACCTTCTGGGGCCTTGCTGGCTTCTTGGTGGGGACGTTTATTGCGTTCCAGCTTGCGTTCCCTGCGCTTAACTTTGAATTTTTACAGGGCTTCGGCAACTTCGGTCGCCTGCGTCCGCTGCACACCTCTGCAGTTATTTTCGCATTTGGTGGTAACGCGCTGATCGCGACATCGTTCTACATCGTTCAGCGCACTTCGGCTGCTCGTCTCTGGGGCGGCAACCTTGCGTGGTTCGTGTTCTGGGGTTACAACCTGTTCATCGTTCTGGCCGCAACTGGCTACCTGATGGGCGCAACCCAGTCGAAAGAATACGCAGAGCCGGAATGGTACGTTGACCTTTGGTTGACTGTCGTTTGGGTCGCATACCTGCTGGTCTTCCTCGGAACGATCATCAAACGCAAAGAGCCGCACATCTACGTTGCGAACTGGTTCTTCCTGTCGTTCATCGTCACCATCGCGATGCTTCACATTGTGAACAACCTCGTTGTTCCAGTGTCGATCTTTGGTTCGCGTTCGGTTCAAGTGATGTCTGGCGTTCAAGACGCGATGACACAGTGGTGGTATGGCCACAACGCTGTGGGCTTCTTCCTGACCGCCGGCTTCCTCGGCATGATGTACTACTTCGTACCAAAACAGGCTGAACGTCCCGTTTATTCCTATAAACTGTCGATCATCCACTTCTGGGCGCTTATCTTCCTGTACATCTGGGCTGGTCCGCACCACCTCCACTACACCGCTCTGCCTGACTGGGCTTCGACCCTTGGTATGGTGTTCTCGATCGTGCTGTGGATGCCGTCGTGGGGTGGTATGATCAACGGTCTGATGACCCTGTCTGGTGCATGGGATAAACTGCGCACTGACCCGATCATCCGCATGATGGTTATCTCCATCGGCTTCTACGGTATGTCGACTTTCGAAGGCCCGATGATGTCGATCCGCGCAGTAAACGCATTGTCGCACTACACTGACTGGACCATCGGTCACGTTCACTCTGGCGCTCTTGGCTGGAACGGCATGATCACATTTGGTGCTCTGTACTTCCTGACACCACGTCTGTGGGGCCGTGCATCGCTCTATAGCCTCCGCATGGTGAGCTGGCACTTCTGGCTCGCAACGATCGGCATCGTTCTCTACGCCGCGTCGATGTGGGTAACCGGCATCATGGAAGGCCTGATGTGGCGCGAAGTTGATGCGAACGGCTTCCTTGTGAACTCCTTCGCTGACACCGTTGCTGCGAAATTCCCGATGTATGTGCTGCGTGGCACAGGTGGCATTCTCTACCTCGCTGGCGCACTCATCATGGCCTACAACCTGTGGATGACAGCATTCAGCAAGCGCGTGCCTGATGCCGCTGCTGTCGCCGCTGCAGAATAAGGAGATCGGGAAATGGGTATCCTTGATAAACACAAGGTTCTGGAAAAGAACGCCACCCTGCTTCTGGTCGGTGCACTTGGTGTAGTTACCATCGGCGGGATCGTAGAAATCGCTCCGCTCTTCTATCTGGAGAACACCATCGAGGACGTAGAGGGCATGCGCCCCTACTCCCCGCTGGAGTTGGCGGGTCGTGAAATCTACATCCGTGAAGGCTGCTATGTCTGCCACTCGCAGATGATCCGCCCGATGCGCGATGAGGTCGAACGTTACGGCCACTACTCGCTGGCAGCGGAATCGCAGTATGACCACCCGTTCCAGTGGGGCTCCAAGCGTACAGGTCCTGACCTTGCACGTGTTGGCGGTCGTTACTCGAACGAATGGCATGTGGATCACCTCGTGAGCCCGCAGTCGGTTGTGCCTGAATCGGTTATGCCGAAATACAGCTTCCTGCTGAATCGTGAGTTGGAGCCGACCTATATCGCTGACCTCATGTCCACCCACGCGGTTGTTGGTGTTCCTTACACCGAAGAAATGATCGCAAGCGCTACCGCTGACTTTGAAGTTCAAGTCAATCCGGATGGCGATTGGGATGGTCTGGTAGAGCGCTATCCAGGTGCAGTCGTCGCAAACTTCGACGGCCAACCCGAGCTGACCGAGATGGACGCATTGATCGCCTATCTCCAGATGCTTGGCACTCTGGTTGATTTCTCCACCTTTGAACCTGATGCGAGCCGCTAAGGAGACTGTGAGATGAACTATCACATTTTCCGCGAAATCGCAGACAGCTGGGTGCTATTGGCGATGTTTGTCTTCTTTGTGGGTGCGATTGTTTTCGCTTTCCGTCCGGGTAGCCGGACGGTCCACAACGAAGCGGCAAGCGTGTTGTTTCGGCACGAAGATGCCCCTGCACCTGACACAAACGTTGATCTGGAGGCTCGGACATGAGCACGCGTAATGATAAAAAAGAGGTCGAAACGACCGGCCATTCCTGGGATGGCATCGAAGAGTACAACAACCCGCTTCCGCGTTGGTGGGTCTGGGTGTTCTATGCAACGATCGCATGGGGTATCTGGTACACCGTCGCTTACCCTGCTTGGCCGGGTCTAAAAGAAGCAACTGCCGGTTACCTCGGTTTCTCGACCCGCGCACGGGTTGCGAACGAGATGGCAGCGGTTGATGCAGCAAACGCTGATATGGTCGCCGCGCTGGAGACTGTTGATCTGGCCGCTCTGAAAGACGACGAAAACCTGCACGGCTTTGCTGTGAACATGGGTTCGGCTGTCTTCAAAGCGAACTGCTCTCAGTGTCACGGTTCGGGTGCAGCTGGTGCCAAGGGCTACCCAGCTCTCATCGACGACGACTGGATCTGGGGCGGCCGTATCGACGAGATCGCATACACTGTGACCAACGGTATCCGTAACGAACAGTCGTTCTCGGCTCGTGGTTACGGCGGTGTGATGCCGTCCTTCGCAGACGTTTTCTCTGGCGAAGAAACCAGTGCGGTTGTTGCATACGTTCGCGGTATCTCGGGCCAAGAGCACGACGCAGCTTTGGCTGCTGAAGGCGAAACCCTATTCCTCGACAACTGCGCATCGTGCCACGGTGACGCAGGTATGGGCAGCCTTGCCGCTACTCGTGAATACGAGGATCCGACCGCACTTTACCCTGATGGTGAAATGACTGGTGCTCTGAACCTCACAGATGCCATTTGGCTCTACGGCGGTGATGAAGCAGCGATCACTGAAACCCTTGTCAAAGGTCGCGCAGGTGTCATGCCTGCGTGGTCCGAAGAGTTCCGTCCTGGCTCTGGCCTGTCGGCTGCTGAAATCAATGCAGTTGCCGCTTACGTTCACCAGCTTGGTGGCGGTCAGTAAAAGAATTTTCGACGCGGTGTTGCAGCCGCCGCGTCGAAATCCATCGGTCTAGCCCCCTGTTCGCGCATGACGCCTGACCGATGACTTCCCTCTGGCGAGAGGGCCACACCCTCGGCTGGTTCCACCGCCGAGGGTGTTTTCTTTTGCAAATTACGAAAAATTTAATCCTGAATCGCTCGTGTGACAATTACTGTTGATCTGAGTCAAAGCGACTTGAATGCTCTCGTTCCAAAAGGGGACAATGCGAACAGCCATATTAGGATTTAATTATGTCTTCTCCTGAGGCCCCAGAACAACTTTACGCCGCCCGCGAACCTGTATTTCCGCGTCGTGTTAAGGGGAAATTCCGTAATCTTAAGTGGCTGATCATGATCGTAACCTTGGGGATCTATTACCTGACCCCATGGATTCGCTGGGACCGTGGACCGGAACTGCCAGATCAGGCGGTTCTCGTTGACCTTGCTAGCCGTCGCTTCTTCTTCTTCTGGATCGAAATTTGGCCGCACGAGTTTTATTTCGTGGCTGGCTTGCTGATTATGGCAGGCCTTGGTCTGTTTCTTTTTACCTCTGCGTTGGGGCGGGTTTGGTGTGGATATGCTTGCCCGCAAACCGTCTGGACCGACCTGTTCATCCTTGTTGAACGTTGGGTTGAGGGCGACCGCAACGCCCGTGTCCGTCTTTGGAATGCAAAATGGAGCGTGAACAAAGCGCGCCTGCGTCTGACGAAGTGGGTGCTTTGGGCGCTTATCGCGCTCGCAACAGGTGGTGCTTGGGTGTTCTATTTCACCGATGCGCCGACGCTTCTTGTTAACTTGGTAAACGGTTCTGCGCACCCGATTGCCTATACCACTGTGTTCATTTTGACCGCGACGACCTTCTTCTTTGGCGGCATCGCGCGTGAACAAGTTTGTATCTACGCTTGCCCGTGGCCACGTATTCAAGCCGCAATGATGGACGAAGATACCATCACCATCGGCTATCGTCATTGGCGTGGCGAGCCTCGCGGCAAACTCAAAAAACAGGCTGTAGATGCTAATCAGGGTGACTGCATTGATTGTATGGCTTGCGTGAACGTGTGTCCGATGGGGATCGACATCCGCAACGGTCAGCAGATGGAATGTATCACCTGTGGTCTGTGTATCGACGCCTGCGACGAGATGATGGATAAGATCGGTAAACCGCGTGGTCTGGTCGACTATCTCGCTCTCAAGGACGAAGAATCCGAGACGCAGGGCAAACCAACGATCCCGGTGCTGAAGCATATCCTGCGTCCACGCACAATCCTCTACACCGCGCTGTGGTCGATCGTTGGCTTTGCACTTGTATTCGCGCTGTTCATTCGTTCGGATATCGATATGACGGTATCGCCTGTGCGTAACCCGACCTTTATCGTGAAGTCTGATGGCACCATCCGTAACGTTTATGAGGTTCGCCTCCGCAACAAACACGGTGAAGCACGTCCATTTGGGTTGGCTCTGAACAATGGTTCTGAACTTAACTTGGATGTTGAGGGCTCTGAGGGCACCATCATCACCGTGAATGCTGATGAAATGAAAAACGTTCGTGTCTATGTTGAAGCTCCAGCAGGCAGCGAGGCCGCCTCGTCCGAGCGTGTGCCGTTCACGTTCTGGGTCACCGATCTGACCAATCAGGAACGTGCGTCTGTCGATACGATCTTTAACGGAAGGAACAACTGATGCTCGGTATCTTTAAGGCCCCAATCACAGGCCCAAAGTTCTTTGCAATCTTTGCGTCCTTCTTTGTGGTTATTATTGCTGTCAACTTGGTCATGGCTTTCAGCGCAATTCGGACGTTCCCCGGTCTTGAAGTGAAAAACTCATACGTCGCGAGCCAAGAGTTCGATCGCGAACGGGCAGAGCAGATCGCATTGGGTTGGACGGCTGAGGCGCGGGTGGAGGGTGATGAGTTGATCCTTGAGCTAATTGGCGCTGATGGACAACCTGTCGGCGACGCACAAATCGGCGGCATCTTTGGCCGCCCGACCAACGTGCGTGATGACCAAACGCCAGAGTTTGTGTTCGATGGGCGCGTTTATCGTGCACCGATCCACACTGCGCCGGGGAATTGGGACTTCCGTCTCAAAGCCGTCGCCGCTGATGGCACCAATTTTCATCAAAGGCTTCAGGTGAAGTTCGGAAGTTAATCATGAGCACCGCTGAATATCCCGGAGTTGCTGCTTGCCCCGCCTGTGTGGCAACTCCAATCGCCATCCGTCGTGCCGCTAAAGACGCGACCGAAGGTAGCCGCGAATTGCATTTGTCTCTTCCGACGATTCACTGCGCGGCCTGTATTCAGACGGTTGAACGCGGTCTTCTCGCTCGGGAAGAGATCGAGGATGCGCGGGTAAACTTGACCCGCAAACGGGCAACCGTGCGGGTGCCCGCGACCACAAGCGACGAAGACGTTGTCGCGTTCATCGCGGGCCTTGGGTACGAGGCAACTCCGCTGGACAGCGCGACGCTCTCAGTGGGCGAGGCGGACCGTTCGGCGCGTGATCTGGCCATGCGGTTGGGCGTGGCTGGCTTCTCGATGATGAACGTGATGTTGCTGTCGGTCGCCGTGTGGTCGGGGGCAACGGACGCAACACGCGATTTGTTCCATTGGCTGTCGGCCTTGATCGCGCTGCCGACCATCGTGTTTTCTGCGCGGCCATTTTACACAAGTGCATGGCGCGCGCTAAAGGTAGCGCACCTGAATATGGACGTTCCAATCACGTTGGCGATTTTGCTCGCGGCTGGCATGTCATTGTTTGAAACGATCAGCCATGGTGACCATGCGTATTTCGATGCGGCGTTGTCGTTGACGTTCTTCTTGCTGGCTGGTCGCTATCTAGATCAAAAAATGCGAAGCGTTGCGCGATCCGCCGCAACCGAGCTCGCTGCAATGGAAGCACCGACCGCCCTACGGATTGGTGAGAACGGCGCGGAAACCGTATCCCTCAAAGCCGTTTCTGTTGGCGACCTTCTGCTCGTTCAGCCGGGGGGGCGTGTGCCTGTCGATGGTGAAGTGGTCGGCGGTGCATCCGAACTAGACCGCGCATTCCTCACGGGTGAAACGGATCCCGTTGCGGTCAGTGTCGGCACCGAGGTGAAGGCGGGCGAGGTCAATCTAACAGGCGCACTGCAAATTCGGGCCACAGCTGTTGGTGAGAACACGTTGCTGCATGCGCTGGCTGACCTTGTGTCGATGGCAGAGCAGGCGAAGTCTAAATACAATTCCTTGGCTGACCGTGCGGCCCGTATTTACGCGCCACTCGTCCATATTCTTGCGTTCGCAGCGTTCGTTTTCTGGCTGTGGATAACGGGCGGGGACGTGCGGCATGCTATGAATATCGCGGTCGCGGTTCTGATTATCACTTGCCCTTGTGCGTTGGGTCTCGCTGTCCCTGCCGTCTCGACTGTGGCATCGGGACGTTTGTTCAAAGCGGGGCTTTTGGTCAAACACGCGACCGCGCTCGAACGCCTTGCTGAGATTGATGAAGTGGTGTTCGACAAGACAGGGACGCTGACAAAAGGGACGCCTCAGCTCATTACCAAACTGGACCCTCAAGTGCATGCGATCGCGTCTGCATTGGCCCAAGGGTCGGGCCACCCGCGGTCAAAGGCGATTGTTGCTGCGGGGCGGGACCTTGATCTGCCGGCCGTGACGGTGGCCGATATAACTGAGCAGCCAGGCATGGGGGTTCAAGGTCTACTCGATGGTCGGACGGTGCGTTTGGGACGCGCCGAATGGATTGGGGTTGAGGGTGAGAGCGCTACAATCCTCGATATCGACGGTCAAATCTTTGCGCTTCAATTCGAAGACGCGCTGCGTGATGGGGCAGCGGAGTTGATTGCGGGTCTCAAGGCGATGGGAATGCCAGTGACCTTGTTGTCGGGCGACACGACCGCTGCCGTGTCCAAGCTCGCAGATGAACTGTTGATCACCGATTGGCAGGCGGGCGTATTGCCGCAAGACAAGGCCGAGGTTCTGCGTGAGAAAGCGGCGCAGGGTAAACGGGTCCTGATGGTTGGTGACGGTTTGAACGACGTTGGCGCGCTGGCTCTTGCTCATGTGTCGATCGCACCAGCTTCGGCGCTAGAGGCTACTCGGGTCGCCGCAGATATGGTTCTGGTGAGCTGGAACCTTTCTCGGATCATGGATGGCATCAAAACCGCTAAATCGGCTCGATCTCGAATCCTTGAGAACTTTGCGGTTGCGGCGGTCTATAATATGATCGCAGTGCCGATTGCCTTTATGGGCTTTGCAACACCTCTTGCAGCGGCAATTGCTATGTCGTCCTCGTCGATTATCGTTTCAGTCAACGCACTACGGACCAAGTAATATGGAAGTTCTGTCACTCCTCATTCCTGTATCGCTGTGCTTGGGTGCCGTCGGTCTATTTGGGTTTTTCTGGACGATGCGGTCCAAACAATACGAAGATCCCGACGGTGATGCAGCCCGGATTTTGCGGACTGATTACGACGATCATCCGGCAGATTGATTGAGCTGAAGAACAGACAACAAAAAAGGCGCCAAAGCGGCGCCTTCTTCGTAATTGGTCGGAGCGAGAGGATTCGAACCTCCGACCCCCTGCTCCCGAAGCAGGTGCGCTACCAGGCTGCGCTACGCTCCGACCGTGGAGTGCGGGTTACAGTTTCCATAGGGGATTTGCAAGGCCCTTGGAGCCCAATTCGCTTAGGAATTTCCGCCCTGTTTGACCTTGAGAATACGCATCAAAACGGAGACCCGAGGAGAGGTAACAGTTTCGCTCCGAAGGCGGGTTTGGGACACTGGTTTGGTGTTCGATGCGCCACGAGTTTCGCGTAAAACGATGTAGATACCAGAGGCGATGATGATCGATGCACCGATGACCGTAGGCGCATCGAGTTTCTCACCGAACAGAAAGTATCCATAAACTGTCGCCCAAATGATCTGACTATATTGCATCGGTGCGACGATCGCAGCCTCACCAGAGCGATAGGCCTGAATAAAGAGGAACGATGCGACCAGACCGAAGAGCGCGATAATGCCGGTCATGCCCAGATGCTCGATCTCCATTGGTTGGTAGACAAACGGCATAGCAATCGCCATCGCCGCGAAGTTGCCCAGCATCGGATACATCAACATGACGACAGAGCGTTCTTCCGCCCCAATCTTGCGCGAGATGATCGCTACAACGGCGTTGGTCACCGCAGCAAACATCGCTGCGAAATGACCCAGTGACAGCTCAGAACTGCCAGGGCGCAGCACGATGATGACCCCGATCAAACCGACGATTACGGCCAGCCAACGATGAATGCCTACCTTTTCGCCCAACAGCGGGATCGCCAGAATGGTGATCAACAACGGTGAGGCAAAGAGGATTGCGTAGGTCTGCGCCAATTCGAGCACGGTGAAGGCGTAGAAGGCGCAAACCCCCGTATTCACCATGCACGCCATCCGCAGGGCCATCCAGTATGGGTGACGCGGGATGAGGTTATCAGCCTCAGTGTCGCGCATCAGGATGATCGTGACCAAGGGGAAGCTCAGCAAGGCCGCAAAGAAAATGATCTGGAACGCGCCAAAGCCCGCTTCGCCCAGATACTTCACAACGACGTCGTGGGTTGCGTAGATACCCATCGCGCCCAAGGCATAAAACGCCCCTTTTACGTTGCTCTTTGCGTATTCCGCCATGGTGCCTCCGTTTGCGCTAACCCAGCTATGGAGCGGGTTTTGGCGTGGTGCAAGTGATAAACTCCTGACTTCAGGCAAAAGAAAACGGGCGCTCGAATGAACGCCCGCTTCCTAAAATTTAGATCGCTATTAGAGCGACGCGTCGAGTGCCGCGATGATCTTGTCACCCATTTCCGAAGTGGAAACAGGAACGCCACCTTCAGGGCCGAGCAGGTCTGCAGTGCGAACGCCGTCCGCCAGAACCTTCTCAACAGCCTGTTCCAGACGGTCAGCTTCGGCGCCTTGGTCGAAGGAGTAGCGCAGAGCCATTGCGAACGACAGGATACAGGCGATCGGGTTTGCTTTGCCTTGGCCAGCGATGTCCGGCGCAGAGCCGTGCACCGGTTCGTAGAGTGCTTTTGGACGGCCATTCGCCATCGGAGCGCCGAGCGATGCGGACGGCAGCATGCCGAGCGAACCGGTTAGCATAGCAGCCGCATCCGACAGAAGGTCGCCGAACAGGTTGTCGGTTACGATCACGTCGAACTGTTTGGGCCAGCGGCAGAGCTGCATTGCGCCAGCGTCTGCGTACATGTGGGACAGTTCGACGTCTGGATATTCAGCATCGTGAACTTCGGTCACAACCTGACGCCACAGGATGCCCGATTCCATAACGTTGGCCTTCTCCATCGAGCATACCTTGTTGCCGCGTTTACGTGCCAGTTCGAATGCCGAACGTGCAACGCGTGCGATTTCGGATTCGGTGTAACGCTGGGTGTTGATGCCAACACGCTCGTTGCCTTCTTCGATGATGCCGCGCGGCTCACCGAAATAGATGCCCGAGGTCAGTTCGCGTACGATCATGATGTCGAGGCCAGCAACGACGTCTTTTTTCAGCGACGAGAAGTCTGCAAGCGCGTCAAAGCACTGGGCCGGACGCAGGTTCGAGAACAGGTCCATTTCTTTGCGAAGGCGCAGAAGGCCGCGCTCTGGCTTCACCGAGAAGTCGAGGTTGTCGTACTGCGGACCGCCAACAGCGCCGAGCAGAACAGCGTCAACATCTTGCGCTTTGGCCATTGTATCGTCGTGCAGCGGGGTGCCGTATTTGTCGTAGGCGCAGCCACCAACGAGGTCTTCGCTTACGTCAAAAGCGAGGTCGCGCTTATCGCCGTACCAAGTGATGATCTTCTTAACTTCGCCCATTACTTCAGGGCCAATACCGTCGCCGGCGAGGATCAGGATCGAGGGGTTAGACATCTCGTACTTCCTTGTCTGAAAAGGTCTGGGATGGCCTATCTGTTTGCTGCCCAAGGGTCAAGAAACCAAGGGGTTTATGGCGCTGATAAAACATCTACCCAAACGGGGCGATGCGGTCCGATAGGTGTGTCCTCGATTCCTGCGTTTTGAATTGTCAGAGTGGCGGACGGCAGGACGTAATCGACGCGTAACGCGCCGATGGGATCGGGCCAATACGCTGTGGGCTGGTCGGGTAGTGGGTCTTGGATCCGTGGGTCTTTCAACAAACTAATTATGGCCTCACGTCGTCCTTCCCCTCGGTCGGGGTCAAGGTTGGCGATGCCTAATATGACGAAGTCGTCGGGCGGAGGACCAAAGTCGCCGTCCAGAACGTTCCGCCAAAAGCGAATTTCATCCGCGTTTCGCCGCCCATTTCGATCTTCAGGCCCATCGAAAACGGGCGGAGTGGCTGAAAACGCTAGGAGAGTTAGGGGACGGTTGGGCGTCAAAATCTGGACCTGCCAGTGTCCTACGCTCGATAGCCGCTGGACGCCTCGAAGAGGATCATCTTTGGCCATGAGCGTCCGCGGAAGGTCCGCCCAAAGCGCATCGCTATAGTCGGTGACGGTTCCGATGGGGAAGTTCGACAGAATAGTCATTCCTCCGTCGCCGCTGAACCGCCCATAGCCCATGGCATCACGCGCTTCACCGAACCGTCCATTTTGATCGACATCGAAGCCCGTTTGCATGCCGCTGTTAGGTCTCAGTGCAAAAATATGAGGGTAGGGGGCTGTCAGGCGATCATTGAATGCGTTCAGCGCGCGTAGGTCGCGGTCGTAATCGATATCAGTCAACAGAAGGACATCGGCGGCCAACGCTTCGATTCGCGCGGAAACCTGCACGATCTCAGGTGTTTCATTCAGGATGTCGGCAAGCAAAAGCCCCGGTCCATTTCTGGACAGGGGCGCTGCATAGGTTGCGATACGAATGGTGTCCGCCCAAACGGGCGATACACCGATGGAAATCAGGCAAGCTGCAAGGAATCGTCGGACAAGGTGCGACGACGTTTGTCTTCGATCAGTTGTGCCACGCGCCCCATCGCGATCCCGCGCATTAGGAGTGACGCAGGTAAGAACGCCCATGCCGAAACCGTCCAAATCAACGTGTGCGGCTCTGCTAAGCTGATCGGGTCAATAAAGTCCGACGCCAGCTTTACGAAGGCCGGAAGGACAAATGGCAGGAGAAATCCAAAGATAATGTTAACTTGGCCATCGCGTTGAAGGCGTTCCACAATGTCCCCACCTGCCGTCGGGTCGAACGTCGGCATGTTGGTCCATACGTTGAAGCCACTTGTGCGCGACGGCCATTGGTTCATGCGCAGGGCGAGAACAAAGCTCGCCAAGGAGACGATGGAAACAAGGTAGGAGATGCCCGCAGCGGTGCGTAGCGACTGGATTAGGTCCAGATCGGCGTCTTGGGGTAGCATCAGAACCATCAAGCGGACAGGCGAGTAGGGGAAGTCGATCATCTCTGACAGGCGTTGCCCGACAGCCGAAATAAACAGTGTCAGCGTGGTTTGTTCGAACTTTCCGCGTGCGATCAACGTGATGAAGAACACGCTCAGGAACAGTGCGATGAATCGGATACGGTTGAACGGAGGTGCATCACGGAATTCGACCAAGCTGGGGTAGTCCGAATTGTATTCCACAAACGTAAAGACAGCCGCGATCAGCGCCACAAGGGCGACGATTTGGGTGGTGTCTGAATGGGTGCCCGGTAACAGCATTGACGGAGTTGCAACAAGCAACACCACAAACGCTGCACGCAGAACTGCCCCTGCAATTCGCGAAAACACTACTCTTTTTTCCTCAATCCGGCCGGACCCGATGCTTTGCCGTGTCCTGTTTCCAGTTTGACCTCGTGCGAGATGCACGATCTGCCTCATCTTTGACATAATGTTGCCCATTTTCGGACCCCGCTGCAACTAACGGGTTAATATGACGAAATCTATTGGGCGGTTTTGCGGCATGAGTGGTGCGAGAATGCAACCATTTCAAAGCGGTGCTTGGGCGGGCGAAACTGTGGCACGAAATGTGGCAAGCAACATTTGGCGTGTATCCGAATGTATAGCGGGGACCGCCTTTTGGACGATCCCCGCTAAAGTAACGCTATATCTTGTGGCTTAGAGCCACGGACGCTCTGCGTTGGACTTTGCTTCGAACGCGTCAATCGCCGAAACATGCTCCATGGTTAGGCCGATATCGTCCAAACCGTTCATCAGGCAGTGTTTTTTGAACGCGTCGACTTCGAAAGCGAACTCTTGGCCGTCCGAAGTGGTGACGACCTGATTCTCAAGGTCAACGGTCATACGAGCGTTAGAGCCCTTTTCCGCGTCTTTCATCAGAACATCGACAACATCCTGCGGGAAGACGATCGGCAGGATGCCGTTCTTGAAGCAGTTGTTAAAGAAGATGTCTGCGAACGAGGTCGAGATCACGCATTTGATGCCAAAGTCAGCAATAGCCCACGGCGCGTGTTCGCGCGACGAACCACAGCCGAAGTTGTCGCCAGCGACAAGAATCTGTGCGTCGCGATACTGCGGTTTGTTCAGGACGAAATCAGCGATTTCGTTGCCCTGACGGTCGTAACGCATTTCGTCGAACAGGTTTACACCCAAACCCGAACGTTTGATCGTCTTAAGAAAGATCTTTGGGATGATCATGTCGGTGTCGATGTTCACCAACGGCATCGGTGCTGCGATACCCTGAAGTGTTACAAACTTTTCCATTACATCATCTCCCGAACGTCGGTGAGTTTACCGGTTATTGCAGCAGCTGCAGCCATTGCCGGCGAAACGAGGTGGGTGCGGCCTTTGTAGCCCTGACGGCCTTCAAAGTTGCGGTTGGAGGTGGATGCGCAACGCTCGCCCTCGGCCAATTGGTCGGGGTTCATCGCGAGACACATGGAGCAACCTGCCATACGCCATTCAAAGCCAGCATCGATAAAGATCTGGGCGATGCCTTCTTCTTCGGCCTGAGCACGGACGAGGCCCGAACCAGGAACGACCATAGCACGCATGCCGTCTTTGACTTTTTTGCCCTTCAGGATTTCTGCAGCGGCGCGAAGGTCTTCGATACGGCCGTTGGTGCAGGACCCGATGAACACGGTGTCGATTTCGATGTCGGTCAGTTTCTGGCCAGCGGTCAGCCCCATGTATTCGATGGCGCGTTTCGCAGCTTCGACTTTACCGCCTTTGAAGTCCTCGGGTGAGGGCACAACAGCGGAGATCGGCAGAACGTCTTCGGGCGAGGTGCCCCAAGTCACGACGGGTTCGATCTCTTCACCTTTCAGCGTCACGACCTTGTCGAAGTGAGCGCCTTCGTCGGTGAAGAGCGTTTTCCAGTATTCAACAGCTGCGTCGTAGTCAGCGCCTTTCGGAGCATGCGGACGACCTTTGACGTAGTCGAAGGTTTTCTGATCAGGAGCGATCAGGCCAGCGCGTGCGCCGCCTTCGATAGCCATGTTACAGACAGTCATACGGCCTTCCATCGACAGATCGCGGATCGCTTCGCCGCAATATTCGATGACGTAGCCAGTGCCGCCAGCGGTGCCAGTTGCGCCGATCACAGCCAGAGTGATGTCTTTCGCGGTCACACCCGGCATCAGTTTGCCAGTGATTTCCACTTTCATGTTCTTCGACTTCTTCTGGATGAGCGTCTGGGTCGCCAGAACGTGCTCAACCTCGGACGTACCGATGCCATGTGCCAGTGCACCAAATGCGCCGTGAGTTGCGGTGTGGCTGTCGCCACACACGACGGTCATGCCCGGAAGGGTCCAACCCTGCTCTGGGCCGACGATGTGCACGATGCCCTGACGAACGTCGGACACTGGGTAGTAGTTGATACCGAACTCTTTGGCGTTCTTGTCGAGCGCAGCAACCTGAATGCGGCTGTCTTCGGTCATGGTCGCTGGGTCCGCACGGTCCAGAGTGGTCGGAACGTTGTGATCCGGAACAGCGATGGTTTTTTCCGGAGCGCGCACTTTGCGGCCAGCCATACGCAGACCTTCGAATGCCTGCGGCGAGGTCACTTCGTGAACGAGGTGGCGGTCGATGTACAGCAAGCAGGTGCCGTCTTCGGATTGTTGGACGACGTGTGCGTCCCAGATTTTGTCATAGAGCGTCTTGGGCGACATGGCTCTTACCTTTGGAAATGTTGAAAGTCAGATCGTGAGGACAGGCGCAACGGTGCTGCGCCTCGCGCAACATTACAGTCGGGCGAGGATCGAACGGCTTTCGCCGTAAAACCGTTCACGCAAACGCGCGCGGTCATCCATGTCGAAAACTTGGATCATGGGCGGTCACATAGTTATTTTTGGTGAGTCTCGCAAGGAAACTCTGCGTGGGTGGAATGTCACATATGTGAATCTATACGTTGTTTGCTGTTGCGGTCCTGTTCTGTTGAAAATAAAGCGATGCGCTGCTACCTTTAGCACAGGCCCAGCGTCGGGGTTTGGACGACGCGCAACCCCGGAGGACAATGACCTGTCTTTCAATACCTCGGCAGATGCGACTGCCCACATGGAGCCAGCGATGACCGTGGCTTCTAATAACGTAACGAGCGATGACATTCTCGCCGCTGTCGTTGCGTCTCTCGAAGACGACAAAGCCGAAGATATCGTGCAGATCCCTCTGCGCGGTAAAACTGAAATGGCTGACTTCATGGTGATTGCATCTGGCCGTTCGACCCGTCAGGTCGCTGCGGTTTCGGAAAAGCTCACCGAACGAATGAAGCAAGCGTTCGGCATTATTTGTAAAGTCGAGGGCGCAGAGATTGGCGACTGGGTTCTGGTCGACTGTGGCGACGTAATCGTCCACGTCTTCCGTCCCGAAGTGCGCGAATTCTATCAGCTGGAAAAAATGTGGCTCCCGACAGGGGCTGCTGAAGCCTGAACTGATGCGCGTTCATATAGTTGCGGTCGGTCGCCTTCGGGCGGGGCCGGAACGTGACCTTAGCGACGATTATCTAACACGGTTTGACCGAACAGGACGAGCGCTTGCGCTCGGTCCTGCGAACGTCATTGAGGTGGATGATAAAAAGAACGCAGGTATGGGGGCTGAGGCCGCCCTGCTTGAAAAAGCGATCCCGAATGGCGCTCTCATTTGTATCATGGATGAACGTGGAAAGGTCATGACGTCTCCGGACTTCGCCGACCAACTTGGGGGTTGGCGTGATCAAGGGCGTCAGGACATCGCTTTTGTCATCGGTGGCGCGGATGGTCTGGACCCTGCCTTTCGTGCCAAAGCGGATGCTGCGTTGTCCTTTGGCAAGATGGTTTGGCCCCACATGCTGGTGCGCGTGATGCTGAGTGAACAGCTCTACCGTGCCGCGTCGATCCTGTCTGGTTCACCCTATCACCGCGCGTGATCTGGCTTAGCAAAGAAGGCGGGTTCCGTTCCTTCACATGCCATGCTAGCCGTTTTGCATGTGGGCAATTCTTCTTCAAACACTCCCGTTCTTTATGTTGATCGCGCTGGGCTATGGGTCAGGGCGAACGGGCTTCTTTTCGTCCGAAGCGACCTCGTATCTCACCAAGTTCGTATTCTATTTTGCCCTATCGGCGATGCTGATCCGGTTCTCGGCAAACCTGTCGTTTGACCAGTTGATCGATTGGCCTTTCATGGGGGCATATTTGGTTGGATCGATGGCGGTCTATTTGCTGGTCACCACGGTCGCCATTATCCGAAAACTTGGCACCGCTGAAGCCGCGGTTGAGGCACAGGTTGGTGTGATCGGGAATACGGGCTTCCTCGGTATTCCGATGTTGTCCATGCTCCTCGGCGAGGAAGCCATCGGCCCGATTATGATGGTTCTGGTTGTCGATCTGATCGTCTTTTCGTCGCTCATCGTGATCTTGATCTACGGTAGCCGCCACGGACGTTTGTCGTGGAGCGTTTTTGGCACAGTTGGAATGGGTCTTCTGAAGAACCCGATGATCGTTTCTATCGTGGTAGGCATGTTGATCTCGGCATCTGGCTGGTCGATCCCTCATCCGATCAATGATTTCCTGACCATTCTTGGCGCTGCAGCTACTCCAGGTGCTTTGTTCGCGATCGGTGCGTCGCTTGCGAGCAAATCTGCGGAACGGTTAGTCGTCGCGGGTTGGCTCAGCTTTGCCAAATTGGTGCTGCATCCTGCATCTGTCGCATTCGCCGCGTTTATCCTGTTCCGAGTTGATCCCTTCCCGGCCTCGGTTATGGTTGCGGCGGCATCGCTGCCCGTTGCGGGCAACGTTTATATTCTAGCGCAGCACTACGGGGTTGCCCCCGCGCGCGTGTCAGCGTCGATCCTTGTTTCGACGGCGCTTAGCATTTTAACGGTCTCGGCTGTGATCGCCTGGGTCCAAGTCTAATCGGAGGTCATCAATGGAAACGATTTCGCAAAGCAAATGCTACGGCGGTGTTCAAGGTGTGTATCGGCACGCATCTGAGGCGACTGGCACCGATATGACCTTTGGTCTGTTCCTGCCCGAAGAGGCTGAACATGCGCCCGTTCCCGTCCTTTGGTTCCTTGCGGGTCTGACCTGCACCCATGAGAACGCGATGATCAAAGCGGGTGCGCAGGTTTGGGCAGCAGAGCACGGTATTGCGCTGGCGTTTCCTGACACCTCGCCGCGTGGCGAAGGTGTAGCGAATGATGATGCCTATGACATGGGGCAGGGCGCTGGGTTCTATGTGAACGCAACTGAAGCGCCGTGGGCACCGCATTTCCGTATGTTCGACTACGTCACGGAAGAACTGCCGCGTATCATCGCCGCGAACTTCGCGGTCGATGAGGACCGCCAGTCGATCACTGGACACTCAATGGGTGGTCATGGTGCGTTGACAATTGCGATGAACGTGCCGCGCTATCGCTCGGTCTCCGCGTTTTCGCCGATCTGTAACCCCACCGCTGGCGACTGGGGCCGCCCGCAGTTCACGGCCTACTTGGGCACCGATAAAAGCCAATGGGCAAAGCATGACGCGACCCTGCTGATGCGCGACGTTGGCCTCAATATCCCGCTGCTGGTCGATACGGGCGCGAATGACCAATACGCCGACTATCTGATGACCGAGAAGTTCTGGGCCGCAACCGCAGAGCGCCGGATCCCAGCAACCCTCCGTCTGCAGCCGGGATACGACCACAGCTATTTCTTTGTGACCTCGTTCCTCGAAGATCACATCGCATTCCACGCAGAGGCTCTCTACGCGTGATCTACGTTGATGCCGATGCCTGCCCGGTTAAGGCCGAGGTAGAGCGGGTCGGAACCCGTCATCAGACACGCATGTTTATCGTGTCGAATGGCGGGCTTCGTCCGTCGCAAAACCCTCTGGTCGAGACGGTGATCGTTCCCGAGGGACCTGACATCGCAGATATGTGGATCGCTGATCGTGCAACCAAGGGCGATGTGGTTGTTACAGGCGACATCCCACTTGCCGCCAAATGCGTCGCAGCCGGTGCGCGGGTCCTTAAACACAACGGCGAAGCACTGACCGAGGCCAATATTGGCAACGTCCTCGCGACACGGGATTTGATGGCGGATCTACGGTCGGCTGATCCCTTCCGTCAGGGCGGCGGCAAACCATTTTCCAAAGCTGACAGGTCACGGTTTCTCGATGCTCTAGAGCGAGAGCTGCAACGTATAAAAAGAGGCTAATCATGGGTATCGAAGCCGTCGTTTTTGACATTGGCAACGTGCTGATCGAATGGAATCCCGAACGTGTTTATGACCGCGTGATTGGGGTGGAGCGTCGCAAGGCGATGTTCGAAGCCGTCGACCTGCACGGCATGAACGATCAGGTGGATCGCGGCCAGAATTGGTACGATGCTGTGTCGGAATGCGCAGCGCAGAACCCTGAATGGCATGATGAAATCATGATGTGGCACGAGCGTTGGCTCGAAATGGCGTCACCAGCAATCGACCACTCGGTGCGTTTGTTGCGAGCCCTTCGATCCAAAGGTGTTCCAGTGTTCGCTCTTTCGAATTTCGGCATCCAGACTTTTGAAATCGGCGAGCGAGAATATCCGTTCTTAGAGGAATTCGACCGTCGTTACATCTCTGGGCACATGGGCGAAGTGAAGCCAGAGCCCGAGATTTATCGCATGCTAGAAGACGATTGCGGTGTTGCGCCAACAGCGCTTTTGTTCGCCGACGATCGGGCTGATAATATTGCTGCGGCCGCTGCGCGTGGGTGGAACACGCATCTCTTTGCTGATCCGCAGGGATTTGCAGATCGCCTTGTTGCCGAAGGGCTGTTGAGCGATGAGGACGCGAAATGATCGACATCGTTCCTTTCGACGAAGGTCAGGCGTTGCTTGACTGGATTGGACTAACGGACGCAATCGCCGAGGGTCATACTCTGCCCAAGGCAGAGATCGCCGATACGTTTCTCTATCGCGGTGATGATACGCTCCTCACTCGTAGCGCATGGATTGATGGTCTAGGGATCGCCGTTAAAGCGGCCACTATTTTTCCAAAGAACAACGAAAAAGGACTGCGCAACGTAAACGGCGCAATGAACCTTATGTCGGATGTGACTGGCGACCTAGAAGCGGTTATTGATTTTGGGCTTGTGACAAAATGGAAAACGGCAGGGGATAGCTTGCTGGCGGCTCGGCGTTTGGCGCGACCAGGGAGCGAGAACATCGTGATCATTGGCGCAGGAACGGTCGCTGCATCGTTACGCGAGGCATATGGCGCGTTATTTCCGAACGCTCATTTTATTATCGCAGGACGTCGGTTGGAAACCGCATCGGCCCTTGCTGCACAGTATCCCGCGACTGAGGCCACTACGGATGTTGAGGCCGCCGTTCGTGCCGCCGATATCATCACCTGTGCGACACCAGCTAAACAGATCGTGCTCAAAGGCGAATGGCTCCACGCGGGTCAGCACGTCGACTTAATCGGCGCGTTTCGACCTGACCTGCGTGAGGCAGACACCGAGGCGCTTTTGCGGTCACGTGTGTTCATGGATAGCCGTGACACCGTGCTCCACGATATTGGCGAACTGCGCATCCCTATTGAGTCAGGGGAGTATGATCCTGCGAACGTTGTTGCGGACTACTACACCTTGGATGCTTTTACCCGCGCTCCCGATGACATCACCGTGTTCAAGAACGGTGGTGGTGCTCACCTCGATCTTATGACGGCGCGGTATATCTTGGATCGGTGGCGCGCGCGTTAAGCCGCGAGCGCCGTCCGCTTTTCTTTGATTGGAAGGTGGACCAAGGCCGAGAACGCGCCCACGCCGACACCAACCCACCACACGTAAGTGTAGGTGCCATAGATGTCGTAGAGTTTGCCGCCGAGCCATACGCCCAAGAAGCTACCTAGCTGGTGGGAAAAGAACACGATCCCGTAGAGCGTACCCATGTAGCGCAGCCCGTAGAGGTGCGCGACGAGCCCAGAGGTGAGCGGAACAGTAGCGAGCCAGAGGCTGCCCATAACGATCGAGAAGACAATAACGGTGAGGGGTGTCATCGGTGTGAGGATGAACCAAGCGGCGACGATTGTTCGTGCGGCGTAAATGCTCGCCAGCAAATATTTCTTTGAATACCGTTTGCCGAGGTAACCCGCCAACAGTGTCCCCATGATATTTGCCAGACCGATCAGAGAGATAGCAGCGGCGCCGAGGGCAGAGGTCGAGTTGATGCCCATGCCAGCCAAGAAAGTGCCCCCTGCAATCGGTCCGCAGCTTTCCGCAACGAAAGCTGGGAAGTGGGCGGTGACAAAGGCGAGCTGATATCCGCAGGAAAAGAACCCAAGGAAAATCATTGTGTAGGACGGATCGCGGAATGCACGGCCCAAAATGGTGCTCATGCTTTCTTGCAGTTCAGCCTTTGATGCGACCTGCGGTGCGCGCATGAACGGCAAAAGGAAAAGCGTGGCGAGGATTGCAGCGGCAAACCACAAGAATACGTTTTGCCATGACATGGACTGCAAAAGGAACTCTGCGACTGGGGCGCCGAACACTTGGCCCGCAGATCCTGCAGCCGTTGCAATCGCGAGGCTCATGGAGCGGTTCTCATCCGAGCTGGCACGACCAACAACGGCGAGAATGACGCCGAACCCAGTGCCTGCGATGCCAAAGCCCACGAGAACTTCATACAGCTGATGCTGAATAGGGAGCGTCGCACCTGCCGACAGGATCAGACCTGCAGCATAGGCCAGCGCGCCCAGAATAATGGCCTTACGATCGCCGACCTTTTCGGCAACAGCGCCGAAGATCGGTTGCCCAATCCCCCATGCGAGGTTCTGGATTGCGATTGCGAGGCTGAAATCAGACCGCAGCCAATTGAATTCCGTAGCGATGGGAATCTGAAACACCCCAAACGACGCACGAATAGAGAAGCCGATCATTACGATGATGCAGCCGGTGATCAGGACGGGTGTAAAGAGGGGTGCGCTTTTGTTCATGGCGCGACAGTGTCGGGCCGTTTGATCGCCGTCAATCGGCTGCTTTAGATTTTCGATGACATTTTGTGCGGCCCCACATCGCCGTTTGAAATGCGGCGCGGCTTTTCTTTGGCCATGCTGCGGGCTATGTGCGGTTCATGACTGGTATCATTGATGCATATCGTACGGGCGTTGCCGAAGGCCGCCTGAAACCCGACCCCGCTCAAGAAGCGGTTTTGGACGCGCTCGAACGTGTTCAAACTGAACTAGCGCAGCCGCCAGTTAAAAAGGGCTTCTTCCGTAAGGCCGCCCATACACCTGTTCGCGGACTTTATCTCTGGGGCGGTGTCGGGCGCGGAAAATCCATGCTCATGGACCTGCTCTATTCCTTGGTCGATGTACCGAAACGGCGCGAACACTTTCATGCGTTTATGCAATGGGTCCATTCTGAAATGGCAAAGGCGCGTGCGCAGGGCGTGGATGATGCCATCGTTCCTGTTGCCGATGCCTTGGTCAAAGATGTTCGGCTCCTCGCGTTCGACGAAATGCAGATCAGCGATATTACAGACGCGATGATCGTTGGGCGTTTGTTTGAAAAACTCTTCGAGGCGGGTGTTACGGTTGTGACCACCTCGAACCGCGTTCCAGATGACCTCTATAAAAATGGTCTGAATCGCCAACTTTTCCTGCCCTTCATTGATCTGATTAAGGATCAATTGGAGGTGCGCGAGTTAGTCAGCGAGACGGACCACCGTCAGGGTCGGTTGCATGACGAGAAACGGTATTTCACGCCGATTACGCCAGACGCACGAGCATCAATTCGGGCGATTTGGACCGATTTTGCTGGGGATAGTGCGCACCCTCTCGTTCTTAAAGTTAAAGGTCGTGATGTGACGCTGCCCGGTTTCTGCAACGGCGTGGCGCGGGCGTCGTTCTTTGACTTGTGCGGGCGGATGTTGGGGCCAGCAGACTACCTTGCTGTTGCAGATGCCGTTCGGGTGCTGATCCTTGAAGATATTCCTGCGCTCAGCCGCAATAACTTTAACGAAGCGAAACGGTTCGTCACGTTGATCGACGCGCTCTACGAGGCCAAGGTTGAACTGATTTGTTCCGCGGCATCGGAACCAGAAACACTCTACCTCGAAGGGGAGGGGGTCTTCGAATTCGAACGCACCGCCAGTCGCCTGCGTGAAATGCAGGACAAGACTTGGGGTAAGCCAGTCGATGAATGAACGAAGGGCGGGGAAATCCCCGCCCTTATTCTTTTAGCCTAGCTCTGGGATAACCAATCGCTGGCCCGTTTGGATGCGATCAGGGCTGGATAGGATGGTGCGGTTCGCTTCGAAAATGCGGGGGTAGTATTCAACCGACCCGTAGAATTTCACCGAGATCGACCCCAAGCTGTCGCCCGAACCAACGGTGTAGAACCGGAATTGTTCGGTTTCGCCAGCGCGCTGAACTACGCGAACCTCAACGCCATCCGACGGCCCCAACGGTGTGGTTGGAACGGCTGCGCGTTGGCCTGTCGTGGCGGCGGTGGCCTCTTGAACAATCGACGCAAGGAGGGTGGCGGTATCTACACGACCGTCGGACGTCACAAGCATGTTTGGAACGGTGATCTGACCAGCCGATGCGGCCTCGTTCAAAAGCGCATCGATATAGGAATCCGACTGACCTTCTTTCAGCGCCCACGCGACCAGCGTTTGCAGATCGTTTTGTTGAGGTGCGGCGGCGGCGGGTTGTCCCGTTGCGCCGCGGATGCCCGACAGAACACTCGCGGTCATGTTCATCATCTCATCCCCGCCTAACTCTGCGGGAGTTGGCGCAGGTGCCGCGCCTGTTGCCAGACCGAGTGCCGCCAGAACGCCAGCGGTCGTGTCACCGATAGAACTCGTGTCGGTTTGGATCTTTAGCTCTGGTTCTTTTCCCGCGCGGGACGCCGCCAATATGCGGGCCGCTGCCTGACCTGCGACACCAGGGGCTGGGGCGATGGCTTCGGCGACGCCAGGTGCCAAAGTGCCCGTTGACCCAATCGGCGCAGCCACAGGTGCAGTTACATTGCCAGTTTCATTGCGTGTTACGTCAATCGTGGCAGGTTCATCGTCTGACGAGAACGGTGCCAGAATAATCACGATGCAGATCGTCAAAGCCGCGATGAAAAAACCTAATACGGTGCGGATCATAATACTCTTCTCCTAAGCGGCTTAGCCGTCATTCGACGGCGTAACAGTTGTCAGGCCAAGCATGACCCAATCTTGCACACCACCACGGTAATAAAACAATTTCTCGGCGGGGTACCCTGCCTCTATTAGACCTCGGATCGCACGGGGCGATTGATCACACCATGGGCCGTTGCAATAGAGCATGAGGTCGAGGGCGTTTGTGAAATCCAAACCACCGCCAACCTCAACTGCGCCGAGCGCTTTGATGATGTCAGTGCGATAGGGGTTCGAGGCTTCCAGTGTTGTGAACGGCACATTGATCGCACCGGGAATTGCGCCGCGAACGAAAAAGTCAGGGACGCGGCTGTCGATCAGCAAACCACTGCCAGCGGCGACTTTGGTCGACAGGAAGTCGATGACCTCAAGTTCGCCAACAGTCTCCACACCATCCGCAATGGTCATCGGGTGAATGCAAAACGGCGGGCATGGGCGAGATGTCTTCGTGAAATCGCCCGTCAAAAGGTTGTCTGTATCTTGAATACGGCTGATCGTGACTGTCGTGCCGTTCAGGTCAATAACCGCCTCGGGCAAATTGTCGGTGATCTTTACGTCTTGAGCCTGCGCGGCGCCAAAGCACGCGCAGAGTCCGATCGCTATACTGCTAAACAGTCGCAACATCTTCTGTCCCCCAATCTTCGAAACACATCTTGTTGTTATGCGCTGGCAGGCGCTGTGTGTTCCGTCGCTTTGACCGCATTTTGGAGAATCAGGTGACGCAAGTCAAACGTGCGAATCGCCTCAACGGGTTCATCCATAAAGAGATTCACAAAAATGATTCGGTATCAGTGTGTTACAAACAGAAAGACGAGCCAAAATAGCCCGCCTCCCCGCCCTGCCTGGCCGGTATGCTGTCGCGCGTTGGCGTCTAACAGCGAATTCTACCGTGAATCTAGCGGTCTAGGTGATTCGCGGTCAAGGGGAGCGATTCGAATCGAACGTATATTTTGACGCTGGATTTCGCGCCATCCGAGTAGTGGCAGCCGCCCTTACCCGTTGCTACGCAGAATGTGACCCGCCAAATAGAGCGAGCCGCAAATCAGAATACGAGCGGAAGGATCTGCTTTGACGATCTCCACGATTGCGTCGGCTGTCGAATTTGCGGTCTTCACTTTGGCGAAACCTGCCTCACGCGCTGCATTCGCTGTGGTGTCCGCAGGGAGAGTGTTTATCTCATCGGGGATCGAAATTGCCGTGAGACTTTGCGCGACGTCGGCCAGCGGGCGCATGTAGCCCATTACGTCCTTAGTGTTCAGCATGCCGCAAATCAGATGGGTCGGGCGCTGCGGTAGGCGGGACAGTGTTTTGGCAACAGCTTCGCCACCCGCTGGGTTATGCCCGCCGTCCAGCCAGAGCTCACAATTGCCAGCCAAATCGATAAGCGGCCCCATTTTCAGGCGCTGCATCCGTGCGGGCCATTCGGCTTTGGTTACAGCGGCCTCAGTCGCAACGCTCGACATGCCAAGCATTCGCAAAGCTGCAATCGCGGCGCCAGCGTTCTGGATCTGGTGCGGGCCAGGCAGGTTGGGGAGCGGTAGATCGCAGAGGCCCTGTTCGTCCTGATAGACCATGCGGCCATGCTCTTCGCCAATGTGCCACTGCTGCCCGTAGGCAGAGATCGGCGCGCCGAGGCGGGCAGCCGTTGCTTCGATCACGTCCATGGATTCATCTTGCTGCGGGCCCACGATGACAGGCACGCCGCGTTTAATGATGCCTGCCTTTTCGCCAGCAATCGCAGTCAGGGTCGAACCAAGGAACTGTTCGTGGTCAATCGAAATTGGTGTCAGGATCGAGAGCGCAGGTTTCGCCACGACGTTCGTTGCGTCCAGACGACCACCCAAGCCGACCTCTAGCAGAGTGTAGTCCGCAGGTGTGCGTGCCATCGCTAGGATCGCGGCGCAGGTAGTGATTTCGAAATAGGTAATCGGCTCACCGCCGTTGGCGGCGTAGCATTCGTCCAGAACTTCGGTGAGGTAACTTTCCGAGATCAGCTCACCCGCCAACCGAATGCGCTCGTGGAACCGTGCGAGGTGCGGCGAGGTGTAGGCGTGAACCTTTTTGCCTTCCGCCTCTAGGCCGGCGCGGATCATGGCCTGCGTCGACCCTTTGCCGTTCGTTCCAGCAAGGTGGATAACGGGCGGCAGATCGTTCTGCGGATTGCCAAGGGCATCCAGCAAACGCCAAACGCGGTCCAAAACAAGGTCGATGACCTTGGGGTGCAAGGCCATCATCCGTTCGAGGATCACATCCGAAGTCGGAGCAGTCATTTGATTTGGTTATTCCGCTTTTGCAGGTTGTTCAGCAGGCGCAGGAAGGTCAGCCGCGACAACAGCATCCATGCCCATTAGCATTCGGATGATTTGCGCCAGTTCTTCCTTTTGCTTGCCACGCGGTGTCACGCGGTCGAGCATGCCGTGGTCCAGCAGGTATTCAGCGCGTTGGAACCCTTCGGGCAGTTTCTCGCGAATAGTCTGTTCGATAACGCGCGGGCCTGCGAAACAGATCAGTGCGTTGGGTTCTGCGATGTGGACATCGCCGAGCATCGCGTAAGATGCGGTGACGCCGCCTGTGGTCGGGTGTGTCAGAACCACGATGTAGGGCAGGCCTGCTTCTTTGAGCATATCAACCGCGATTGTCGTGCGGGGCATTTGCATCAGCGAGAGGATACCCTCTTGCATGCGCGCTCCACCTGCAGCGGAGAATAGAACAAGCGGACGGCCAAGTTCGACGGCGCGTTCAGCAGCAGCGATGATCGCGTTGCCGACATACATCGACATCGAACCACCCATGAAGCTGAAGTCCTGAGCAGCAGCGACAATCGGCGTGCGGAAAATCTCGCCTTCGGCAACCAGCATGGCTTCTTTTTCGCCAGTGGATTTTTGCGAGGCCTTCATCCGATCCACGTATTTCTTTTGGTCGCGGAATTTGAGCGGGTCGTCGATTGGGGTCGGAACCTTCACCTCTGTAAAGACGCCGCCATCAAAGAGAGCGGTAAAACGGTCGCGCGGTGTAATCGCCATGTGGTGATTACAATTTGTGCAGACGTTCTGATTGTCAGCCAATTCACGGTGAAACAGCATGGTTCCACATTCGCCGCACTTCGTCCAAAGGTTCTCTGGAACCTCACGACGAGAAAAGAGCGAGTTGATCGTCGGGCGGACGTAATTCGAAATCCAGTTCATCGCGCTTGCCTTTGTTCGCTGTTGGTGACCGAAATAAGCCGCGCCGCCCTGAATTGCAATCAACGCTTCTATTGGTTGATGCCAAAGGTATCGTCGCCTAAACCGCAATGGGCGACGACCCGGAGGCGATTATGAATTTGAAGATGCGCGTAATGGCTGCGTTTTGGGGCGCTTCGCTACTGGTGCCTGCATGCACTTTGGACGACGGTTTGGCTTATGGGCCCAAGTCTATTGATGTTTTGGGCGGCGAAATCGCGGTTATCGCACCCGAAGGCTACTGTTTCGATCGAAGGGCAAGTCGTCTGGCAGAAGGCTTTACAGTGGCAACTCCCTGTGGCGCGTCTCGCTTTGCTTTGATCACGACACAAATCGGTGAAGCGGATAGCGCCGCCGTCTTTGGGGCAGAAAACGCGCTGTCGCAGTTGATTCAGCATCCTGATGGTCGAGCTTTGCTGAGTGGGGCAGGCGATCCTTCGACGATATTTGTGCATCACGTCCAAGTTCACGATCACCGCGTTGAGGTGTTCTTTAGCGATACCGCGTCGTCCTTGTCGGATGGGTTTCAGCCGACGCAGTGGCGCGCCTTCTTTGATTATCAGGGCAGGATGTCCACGGTCTCTGTGCGGTGGTGGGATCAATCGCCTCTTGATCAATCGCAGGGGCTGGCAGTTTTGCGGGCGGCAGCGACTGCTCTGATAGGCGATTGATGTTTCAACAAAAGTGCCGACTGTGGCTTGACGGCATGACCCAACTCGGGGGATTGTCGGCATGGTTGTGCCAAGACAAAAGGGACATTCGGGCAGGATGAACCTGATCGACAAATTCATGATGCGCCGCCTGATGCGCTATTTGGCGCAGATGGTCAAAGACGCGAAGACCAGCAAACTGGACTTGGTGCGGCGGCGGCTGTTCTCTGCTCTCGAGGTCCGCGCACAGATGGATGAGTTCATCTATGTTGCCAACGAACGTCTTGCTTTGCCGATGATCGGTGCAAACCGCTTTCCGACCCCTCGTGGCACGGATTGGGCGTGGCGCCCGCAATTGTGGCGTGGTCCTTTGGGCGTCAAAGGCATGGCCTCGGCACCGTCTAAGACGATGATTGGCGAAGAGGTCACGCTCTATCACGATTGCCAAATTAGCGAACTGACACTCCGCCAATTGCGCAATACTCGCGAAGCGGACCTTGCACCTTACGGTTTGCGTATGGATGTTTTCAAATTTGACGGCACCTATTTGAGCCTCGCCATCGATTTTCCAGATGAGGCCTGCCACGGCCTCACGATGAAGCATCTTGTCCGCTGTGACCCGATTATCGAGACGGAAAAGCCGCTCGAGATTTTTGCGCGATTGAACATCAAGCACGGCCCCAACGTTGAACAGATTGTCCGCGAACTGCCGTTGGGGACGAGCAGCCAAATGGTCGAGTTTGATCTTGGGTATTCAAAGCTCAATGAGAAGCGGATCGAGAAAGTTTGGATGGACCTCATTTTCGAAGGCCCGTCTATGAATCAGGTAACGGTACGTGACCTCACGCTCTGCCGTTATCCTCGTGCTGAATTCTAATCAAAGGGACCGCGATGAGAACTCCAGCCCTGACAAAAACCCGCTTGTTCGAAGGCGTCTGGGAAGGCGTCTTAGCTGTCTCGACACAAACAGCGCCGTCCATTGTTGTCACGCATTTGGCGCGTGAGATTTCTGGCGTTGACGTGACTGGTGCCGAAGGCGGCTGGGTTGTCCGCGTACCCGTGCCTGCGGATGTGCTGAGCGATGGCGTGCAGACCTTTATTATCGCAGACAGAGATAGCGGTGAAACCCTCGCTACCTTTTCCATTATCTGCGGCGAACCCGTTGCTGAAGATATTCGTGCAGAGTTGGACCTCTTGCGGGCCGAGCTCGACCTTTTGAAAAAAGCGTTCCGTCGTCATTGTGTAGAAACGATGTAATTCGGTGACGCCGCGTTGTAGGTGACGCGCTGGGAAAGTCGCTGCATTGTGCCCCCGAATAGGGAGGCCACTATGACGAAATATCCGCACCTGCTTGCTCCACTTGATCTGGGATTTGTGACCCTAAAGAACCGCGTTCTGATGGGGTCCATGCACACGGGTCTGGAGGAGACCAAGGATTGGAACCGTGTTGCCGAGTTTTACGCAACACGAGCGCGGGGCGGTGTGGCTCTGATGGTCACAGGTGGCATGGCCCCAAACAAAGAGGGCGGTGTTTTCCCCGGTGCGGCCGGCCTATTCACTGACCAAGACATCGCCAACCATCGTATCGTGACGGACCGTGTGCACGAGGCGGATGGCAAGATCGCAATGCAGATCCTCCATGCGGGTCGGTATGCCTATGGACCAGACTGTGTGTCTGCGTCTGCGATCAAATCTCCTATTTCGCCTTTTCCTCCTAAAGAGATTGATGAGGAAGGGATCGAAAAACAGATCGCCGATTTCGTAACCGCCGCGACCCGCGCCAAAGAAGCGGGCTATGATGGGGTCGAGGTGATGGGGTCAGAGGGGTACTTCATCAACCAGTTCCTCGTCTTGCATACCAATAAGCGCACGGATCGCTGGGGCGGGGACTATGAGAACCGTATGCGGCTACCCGTTGAGATCGTGCGCCGCATCCGCGAGGCCGTTGGGCCTGAGTTTATCATCATCTATCGACTGTCGATGATCGACTTGATCCCGAACGGATCATCCTTTGATGAGGTGATCCAACTCGCCAAGGCGATTGAGGCAGCAGGGGCAACCATCATCAACACTGGGATCGGTTGGCACGAGGCTCGTATTCCGACGATCGCAACGAGCGTACCGCGCCGTGCTTTCTCTTGGGTCACGAAAAAGCTGATGGTTCATGTGAGCATCCCCGTCATCACCTCGAACAGGATTAATACGCCCGACGTTGCAGAAGAAGTCTTGGCTGATGGGTGCGCGGATATGGTAAGTATGGCTCGTCCGTTCCTCGCCGATCCGAATTTCGTTGCCAAAGCGGCGGCGGATCGGGCCGATACAATTGCGCCCTGTATTGCCTGCAATCAGGCCTGTTTGGATCATACCTTTGGCGGCAAGCTGAGCAGTTGCTTGGTGAACCCGCGTGCTTGTTTCGAGACAGAGTTGGTGGTTGTGCCTGCAAGTGAGGCGAAAACGATCGCTGTGGTCGGCGCTGGTCCTGCAGGATTATCAACTGCTTTGACGGCCGCCGAACGTGGGCACAAGGTCACTATTTTTGATCGCAGTGACCGTTTGGGCGGGCAGCTCAATCTTGCAAAACAGGTTCCCGGTAAAGAAGAGTTTCATGGCCTCGTCGATTGGTTTGGTACTGCGGTTGCCGAAGTGGGCATTGAACTACGTTTGAATGAAACGGCTACCGTCGATACGCTGCGGTCATTTGATGAGGTCGTCATTGCAACGGGCGTTGTGCCGCGTGATCCAGAAATTGAAGGTCAGGATTTGCCGCATGTTTTGTCTTACATCGACGTCCTTCGGGGGGCCGAAGTAGGTAAAAAGGTTGTTGTCATCGGTGCAGGTGGCATCGGTTTTGATGTCTCGGAATTTCTCGTCACTGGTGAAAGTCCCACTGTAGACCTGCCTGAATGGCTCCGCGAATGGGGCGTGACGGATCCGTCGGAACAGCGTGGCGGTCTGGCGCCCGAAGGGCCGCAGCCCGATGCCCCAATCCGCGACGTGACCCTTTTGCAGCGTAAGGCAGAAAAACCCGGACGCCGTTTGGGTAAAACGACGGGTTGGATCCATCGTGCCACGCTCCAGATGAAAGGCGTCACGATGAGGGGCGGTGTAAACTACGAACGCATCACGCACGAGGGTATCTGGGTGTCGACGGGTGAAGCTCGTGAAAACCCAACACTGATCCCATGTGACAACGTTGTCTTGTGCGCTGGGCAGGTGTCCGAAAGGTCTCTGGCGGATGCGTTGGAAGCCGAAGGGATTCCCTGCCATGTAATTGGTGGCGCGGATGTTGCGGTAGAATTGGACGCAAAACGGGCAATTGACCAAGGCACGAGATTGGCTGCAACCCTCTGATTTCACAAAGGATGATCTACCCGATTGGCCTCGCGGACTATTCCTATGCATTAGGAATTGTCCGCGAAAATCCCCGATATTGTCCGCTCATGGCCCAGATTGTGCCCGATTTGGCGACGATACCATGAACCTAGGAATTAGTATCAAAGGGTCGAGTAATGGATCGCCTTACCGAAATGGAAGCCTTCGCCACTGTTGTGGATCAAGGCGGTTTTACGGATGCCGCCAAGAAGATGGGGATTTCTAAATCCGCTGTCTCGAAGCACGTATCTGCACTCGAAGCTCGCCTTGGCGCGCGCCTTCTGAACCGAACGACGCGTCGTGTTAGTCCGACTGAGATTGGTCTGGCCTACTACGACCGCGCCCGCCGCGTTCTCAACGATGCTGGCGAAGCGGATTCACTCGTCACTTCGATGCAATCTGCGCCGTCAGGCCTGTTGCGAATTTCAGTGGCAACCGATTTTGGAGTGAACCACCTGTCGCCGATCTTAGGTGAGTTCCTGCAGGAATTCCCTGACATCACCGTCAATATGGTGCTGAACAACCGTTATGTAGAGCTGATCTCCGAAGGCTTTGACATGGCGATCCGTATTGGTGAGCTAGAAGACAGCACACTTCGGGCACGCAAGCTGACGGAAACCAACCGTCGGATGATCGCATCGCCGCATTATTTCCAGAAATACGGTCGACCGCAAAAAATCGACGATCTGAACGATCACAAACTGCTTCACTATTCAAACCAAGCAAACAGCGCGGTTTGGAAGATCACAGCGCCAAGCGGTGAGAAGCGTCAGGTTCGGACTGCTGGTTGGCTCACTGTGAATGATGGCCAATCGCTTTTGAACGCTTGCGTCTCTGGCCTTGGCATCGCGTACCTGCCGTCGTTCCTCTATGCAGATGCAATGAAGCAGGGTCTCGTCGAAGAAGCCATTCCTGACCTGCCCGTCGAAACCCAAGGCATTTACGCCGTCTACCCGCCAGGCCGCTTTACCCAACCGAAGGTGCGCGCGTTCATCGATTTCCTCGTGCACGCCTATGCGGAAAAGGGACCAGATAGCTGGTAATCTGGTAAACAAGTCGATCCATTCAGCGGCGTCAGGGGCAAACCTCTGGCGCCGTTTCCAATTCAAGCGTCACCATTTCGATCCCATAAACGTCGTGAAGCGTCTTGCGGATGTTCTGCCTGATCCAAGCGACATTCCCCCAAGCGCTTTGTGCGACGACGATATGGGCGGTGAGTGCGGTTTCGTGTTCTTGGGCAGACCAGAGTTTCATATGATGCAAATCGTCGACGCCCTCGACGGCCATGATCGTTGCCTTAACGTCTTGGGGTGACAGATGCTCTGGCGTGCCGAGCATTAGGATGCGGATCACGTCTCCCATTTCGCCCCATGCCATCCACAGAATATAGGTGGCGATGAGCAGCGTGATCGCAGGGTCAATCCATACCCAGTCAAAAACGAGAATGGCTATTCCCGCAACGATGACGGCAACAGACCCTAAGGCATCAGCGACGTTGTGCAAGAATGCAGCGCGGATATTCACGCTGTCTTTTGCCATACGAAACGTCAGCCATGCAGTCACGAGGTCTATCACAAGCGCAAGGCTGGCTAAACCTACAACCAACCAGCCGTCAACGGGCTGGGGATCCAGAAATCGCATGACCGCCTCAAAAGCCAGCCATAGCCCGACGAGGATCAGCGAGGTGTAGTTGATCAACGCGGCAACGACTTCAGCGCGTCCGTAGCCAAAGGTCATGATGTCATCGGCGGGCCGACGCGCAATCTTGCGTGCAAAGAACGCGATGAAAAGCGATAGCGCGTCTGATAGGTTATGCAGGGCATCCGCGATAAGAGCGAGGCTGCCCGATAGAATGCCGCCAATGATCTGAGCCACCGTGAGCAATATGTTCACACCGACGGCCAGCGCCATACGGCCATCACCAGATTTGGGATCAATGTGATGGTGATGATGGTGGTGGGAATGGGCCATTTTATACCTTGAAATATTTCTTTTCTTCCATCCTAATTCCTCTAGTCACTAGAGGTTCAAGGGAAAAATGTATTCCATAGGCGAACTATCAAAACGCACGTCCGTAAAGGTCCCAACGATCAGATATTATGAGGAAATCGGGCTGATAGAACCGTTCGATAGGACGTCAGGAAATCAGCGGCGCTACGATGCTGAAGGTGTGCGTCGGTTGACGTTTATCAAACACGCGCGGGATTTGGGGCTGCCTTTGGATGCCGTGCGCGACTTGATCGCGATGGAGGATACGCCGAGGCGGCCCTGCGCAGAGGCTCATGCAATTGCGCGAACACATCTGGATCATATCCGTGAACGCATTGCCCGCCTACAGCGGCTAGAAGCGGAACTGGCGCGGATCGCGATGACCCATGATCATGGGACTATTGAGACTTGTGGGGTGCTAGAAGCTCTCGGCGACCATCACGGTTGCTCGACAGATCACGGTTTACTCGGTTGAGAGTAGTACAGCCTCAACGCGCCGATTGGCTTCGCGTCCCTCAGCGGTCAGGTTGGATGCGATTGGGGCCAGATACCCCGTTCCATCCGCTTCGAGTTGGGTCGCAGGCACGCCATAAGCTTCGATAAGGCGGGTCTGGACCGAGGTTGCACGTTGTCGGGACAGGGCAATGTTCCCCTCAAGTGAACCAGAGCTGTCGGTGTGGCCAACCAAAGCAATCCTTCGATCTGGGTTTTGGAGCAGATAGTCCGACAGGGTCGCGAGGCTTTCAAACGGCCCCGGCCCGAGGGTCGATGACCCGCTTTCAAACCGAAGATCAGCGAGCGCCACATGCCCTGTGTTTTCCAAAATTGCGGGCAAACCCTCTTCGGTTGGGGCCGCTATATCAGGTAAAACCGAATGAAGCGTTTCTGTTGTCGCATCAGCCAATGGTGCTTCACCAGCCCCAACGCGTGTGATCTGTACAAACCCTGCTGCTGCTGTTTTGCTGATAACAAGAGCGACCGTGTCCGAAGGGCCTGTGGCGGCGATATATCGGAAATCACCCAAATCGACACGCATATCGGGCGGCGCCGCGACATCGATTGCAAAGCGGAAATCGAAGCCGCCGCAATCTTCGGTGCGGCATTCATAAATCACGTCATAGCCTTCGGCGTCCAACTGCTGCCTGAAGGGTGACAGGATTTGGAGCGTTGTTAGCCCCGCGGCATCAATCGTCCACACCTCTGTCGTGACTGTGCCATCAATGATCTGCATCGGGACGGTTTGACCATTCCAAGGACCCGTTGCGACGTTAAAGCTCTGAAGAGGGGTCTCCACGAGAGCGGTCCGCGACGCATTCGCAGGCATATCTATCGTCAACGCCAAACCGAACGTCGGACTACACAACAAAACGAAAGATAAGTAACGGATCATCGGGCCTGCGAATGGTATTCGTCGTTTGGACGCATGTCGGTGGCCGAAGCGATCCGGTTGGTCATGTTAAAGAAGCCAGCGACCGACGCGATGTCCCAGATGTCACGGTCTGTAAAGCCAGCATCGCGAAGGGCTTGGCGATCGCGCTGGGTTACCTTGGCGCTGGAAATGGTGATGAGTTCGGCAAATTCCAGCATCGCGGTTTGCCGCGCATCCAAATCTGCCGCACGCCAGTTCATAACGAGCATTTCACCCAAGATCGGATTGCCTGACAGTTCGCGAACGGCAGCACCATGCGCGGTTAGGCAGTAGAAACATTTATTCACCGATGACACGACAACCGCGATCATTTCACGCTCTAACTTGCTGAGGCCAGAGGCGGCGAGCATGATGTCGTTATACATGCCCGTAAACGCATTTAGCTTATCAATATCAAATGCATAGGCTTGCAGGACGTTAGGGATCATCCCTAGTTTATCCTGACAGATATCGAAATATTTCTGAGTTGCCTCGGGCAGCGGATTGACCATTGGAAGGTCGAGCGCGGTCGGTTTTCTTGTCACGGTCTACTCCGGTAGAATTCTGTAGTGGTAGTGTCCCACAACGTCGAACCCGAGGGAAGCATAGAGCGCGTTTGCGCCCACATTTGCCTCGGTCACGACCAAGGCAAAATGGGTTGCGCCGTTGGTCTTTGCCCAGAACGCCATCGCGCGGATCATGTGGGCGGCCAATCCCTGACGGCGGAATCGCTGCGCAACTTCGAGCGCGTGGAACATTGCGATGCCGTTGCTGATCCCGACATAGGCTGTGCCCGCTGGAGTATCGTTTAGACGCCCGAGGATAGTAGTTTTCTGGCAATCGGCTCGTTCCATAACGGCAAGGCGGGCCGGCCCAATTCCACCCTCTGCCCAGATGTCAGTTTGGATCGCTAAGGCAGGCCAAACTTCAAAGGTTGTGACAGGGGGCGGACGATGCGTGGCAATACGATCAATCGGCGCGGCGTAGAGCGTCACTGGATCCTTGATCCGATACCCTTTGCCCGCCAGCATCGCGTCAAAATCAGCCTCCCCGTCGCGTATCATGAACTGACAGGGTTGCCCCAGTGCTCGCATCGCCTCTTCGGCAAGGGGTAGGTCTGCTTCGCCAGCAGGCCCCGTTGCGGCAGAAACGCGGCTTCCCCCACCTTGGCCTTCGCGAATGATAAAAGGGCCGACGGTGGTGCGATTGGCAGAGGGCCAAGTGTGTTCGATGACGTCGTAGAGTTCGGCGGCTGTTGGGTTGCTCATGCTGGAAACAGTCCTGCGAGTTTGACGATTGCCTGATCGACGCGTGCACCGTCCGAGCCACGTATCACGATATTTGACCCGTGAACGCCATCGATGATGAACGGATAAGAGCCGATGGAAAGGTCAGAGAATTCGGCGGCCAATTCCGAGAGCGGCCCCGCAATGGTCCCTTCACCCTGATTGATCCGATACGTCTGTGACAACAGCGGTGCACCGCCAGTCAGTGATGGCAGGACGGAGGCCACCATGGCTTGAAAAACCGATGGAACCCCAGCCATGACATGCACATTCCCAAGGCTGAACCCAGGCGCAGTAGAAACAGGGTTTTCGATAAGGCAGGCCGTGTCGGGAATGCGAGCCATGCGTTGGCGGGCTGCGTTAAACTCTTGCCCGCGCGCATCGTAGTGCGCTTTGAGCAGGTCATAGGCATCCTGACGGATGTCGATCCCCACGCCAAACGCTGCTGCAATACAGTCCGCCGTGATGTCATCATGCGTTGGCCCGATGCCGCCAGAGGTAAAGACCGAACCGTATGTCTCGCGCAGAGCATTGACCGCAGAGATGATCGCCTCGCGGTCATCAGAGACGACGCGGACTTCTTTTAGGTCGATGCCGACTTCGGTCAGTCGCCCAGCCAGATAGTGCATATTGCTGTCGCGGGTGCGCCCTGACAGGATTTCATCTCCAATGATGAGAATGGCGGCAGTTGGGTTTGGCATCGGCTTCTCCATATCCTTCAGAATGGGTATAGAACTGGACTATGCAGTTTTCCACACCATTGATCCCCGCTCGCCTCATCCGCCGCTACAAACGGTTCCTCGCGGACTGTCGTTTGGAAGATGGGCGTGAGGTAGTGGCACATTGCGCCAACCCCGGTAGCATGATGGGCCTTGCGAATGAGGGGAGCAAGATATGGATCGAACCCAATGACGACCCCAAAAAGAAACTTAAATATGGTTGGCGTCTCGTGGACCACGAGAACGGACATTTCGCGGGCGTTGATACTTCGGTTCCGAACCGTGCGTTGAAAGAGGCGCTCGAAAAGCGCGAGATTGCGGCGCTTTCGGGTTACTTGGTGGTCAGGCCTGAAGTGAAATACGGTGAAAATAGCCGGATCGATTTTCTATTGTCTGGCGATGGCGTGAGAGACGCTTGGGTTGAGGTCAAATCGGTTACTCTGTCCCGACAGACGGGACTAGCCGAGTTTCCCGATAGCGTGACTGCGCGCGGGGCAAAGCACATGGCGGAACTGGCCAAAATGGCAGAGGCTGGTGACCGCGCAATTGTTCTGTTCCTCGTCCAGCGGACAGACTGCGACCGCATGGTGCCTGCTGCCGATATTGACCCCAAATACACAAACGCGCTGGGCGATGCGGTGGCAGCTGGCGTCGAGGTCATCGCGCTTTCGACCCGCATTTCCCCAAAAGGTGTCGAGATCGCGGGCGATATCCCGTTTTCGTTGTCAGTCTGAGGTCTGGCCCTTTTCGGGGAAGGCTAATAAAGAGGTCAGCAGAAACAAGGAGACTAACCGTGACCGAAGATCTGCGTGGACGACTGACCAAAGACGGAATTCGCATTTATGAAGATGCCGATTTTGCTGGTATGCATGCGGCGGGCAAGGTTGCAGCACAGATCCTTGATGACATCATTCCGTTCATTCAGCCGGGAGTGACGACGGCAGAACTCGACGCAAAGATCACCGAAATGGTGAACGACAGCGGCTCGACCTCGGCCACGATTGGTTACAAAGGCTACCAGCATGCCAGCTGTATCAGCATGAACCACGTTGTTTGCCACGGTATCCCGAGCGAGAAGAAACTCAAAGACGGTGATATACTGAACATCGACGTGACCGTGATCGTTGATGGTTGGTTTGGTGATACGAGCCGCATGTATGTTGCGGGTTCGATGTCGCGTAAGGCCGAACGCCTGATCCAAGTCACCCACGACGCGCTGATGTTGGGCATTGAGGCAGCGAAACCGGGTAATCGCTTTGGCGACATCGGTCACGCGATCCAGAGCTATGTCGAAAGCCACCGTATGTCTGTGGTGCGCGACTTCTGTGGTCATGGCTTGGGACGTGTTTTCCATGCTGCGCCGAACGTGCTGCACTACGGTCGTCCAGGGACTGGGCCGCTTCTCGAGGAAGGCATGTTCTTTACCATCGAGCCGATGGTGAACCTTGGTCGTCCTGAGACCAAAGTGCTCGCTGATGATTGGACTGCTGTGACCCGTGATAAATCGCTGTCTGCGCAGTTCGAACATTCGGTTGGTATCCGTGCAGATGGTGCAGAGATTTTCACGCTCTCGCCCTCGGGGAAATTCCACCCAACTTACCTCTGATCGGTAGGGGAGTTTTCCTGTGCTTTTCAATCGTTTGGTAAAATAAAACTTGCGGACGGTTGCGCTAAACCACTTGCATCACCTTGCAATTTTAAGGTGCAAGGCATAGGTGAAGGATGTCGCTAGCGGCGGCATCCCCCTGACATTCATCATCTTAGGAGGTCTGAAATGACCCTAAAGAGTGCTGCGTTTGCAGCTGTGATGGGCTGTGCGGTGACGCCTGCTGTAGCCCAAGAATACACCCTACATTTTCAACACTTCGTGTCGCCGCTTTCGGCGAACCCGACCTATTTCATGGAGCCGTGGGCTAAGGCGATCGAAGAACAATCGGGCGGTCGCCTCAAGATCGTCTTGCACCCATTCATGGAATTGGGTGGTGCCGCGCCAGAGATGTACGACATGATTGCTGATGGCATCGTAGATGGCGGCTGGGTGATCCCCGGATATGAGGCTGGCCGTTTCCCCGAAGCTGAGGCGCTCGAATTACCTTTCATGACGACCAAATCGGCGGAAGAAGCCTCGGCGGCTGCGTGGGAGTATACCCAAGAGTTCCTGTTGGACGACTTTGCAGATGTTCATCTGATCGCCGCGCACATGCATGGGCCCGGTTTGGTGCACAAGCGTGGCCCGCTGATTGAAACGGTTGAAGACTTCAACGGCTTGACGCTCCGCGGCCCAACCCGCACGGCGACGATGCTGTTGGAAAAACTGGGGGCCACCGCAGTCGGCATGCCCGTGCCTGCCTTCCCTGAGGCGCTTGCGAAGGGCGTCGTTGATGGAGGTGCGATCACGTGGGAGCAATCCCCGTCGCTCAAGCTCGATGAATTGACGGACAGCCATTCGGATGTTGCTGGCGATCACGCGCTCTACAACCTCTATTTCCTGTGGGCGATGAACCAGGACGTCTACGATAGCCTGCCTGCTGACCTTCAGGCGATCATCGACGCCAACTCGGGTCTCTATGCGAGCCGTTGGGCGGGCTACGCGCACGACACAGGTGATGCGCTGGGCCGCGAGATTATGGCTGCCGCAAACGACATTGGCGAAATCAGCGAGGCGGAAACCGCACGTATGATTTCACTGGGTGACGAGGTCGTTTCTGAATGGATCGCTGAGATGGATGCCAAGGGCTTTGATGGCGCGGCATTGGTCGAGGCCGCACGGTCCGATGTTGCTGCAGCGGCAGGAACCAAAGGCGCTTTTGTTCAGAACTGACTGCGTCTGTAATTGACGAAGGGGGCCGCGTTCGGCGGCCCTTTTTATTTGACCAGCCGTGCGTGAAGGTCTGCCATTGAATAGGCAATATCGACCCCGAGAGGTTCGAGCTTCTCTGCACCCCCATGTTCAGAATAGCCGATAAACTGGGTTCCTGCCGCGACGGCTGCGCCTGCCCCAGCGGTGCTGTCGTCGATCATGAAGGTACGCTCTGGCGATGCGTTCGCTTGCTTCATCGCTGCGACCAACATACCCGCTTTGGGCTTTGGCTCTTGAACGTGGCCTGAATACATACGGTCTTTGAGGCGATCGAAAAGCCCGTATGGCGAGAGGGTCACGCGCATTTTGTCGATGGCCCCGTTCGACGCGATGGCGATGCGGGTGCCTTGCGCTTCGAGCGCGTCAAAGAGGTCAATCACATCGTCCGAAAGCGGAACACCTTGGCCCAAGACTTCGAACATCTCGGTATAGAGATCACTGACCCAATTGTCAGGCAGTGCCAGCCCACGTTCACGTCCTGCCCGATGAATGTCATGCAGTGTCTGCCCCACAAACAGTTCATGAACTCCAGCTTTGTCCAATGGAAACCCAAAGCCAGTGAGGTTCTTCGCGATTGCGTCACAGGTCGGACCTTCACTGTCGACGATCACACCGTCGCAATCGAAAATAACCAAGTCAGGGATCATAACTGTCTTTCGAGAATAGAAATATACGTGTCGCCATACCGTCTTTGATCCAAAAGCGCAAAGCCAGCACGTGTGACCTGCGGTGCGTTTTCTTCCCAAACGATGATGGCATCATCGGCGATCCAACCGCCGTTCAAGGCCGCGTCGAGGGCTTTCTGGCCCATCGCCTTTCCATAGGGTGGGTCGAGGAAAACAAGTTCAGTGGGCTCGCCAACATTGGGGCCCAGCTTTGTCGCATCGCGTCCAATGAGCGTGCAATCAGACGAACGTTTTAGCTTGGCGATATTCTCGCGGATGAGCTTTTGTGCGACGCGGCCATCATCGACAAAGGTAACATGGGCTGCGCCACGAGACAGGGCTTCAAGTCCCAATGCACCTGTGCCTGCGAACAGATCTAGGACATGTGTGTCCTCAATTGGATTGCCAAATTTTCCTCCAAGTAGGACATTGAACAAGCTTTCGCGAACGCGATCCGTCGTCGGGCGAAGGTGCGCGCCTGCGTCCCCTTTCCCAACAGCGGCGAGGGCGTGACCTCTATGCGCTCCGCCAATGATCCTCACTTCAACAGTGCCTTCAGGTCGGTCGTTTCATCGACCATGACCTCGGGCGCGGGTGATTTGCCGGCTTCGATGAGGCGTTTGCCGACCATGTAGTCGCGGCCGGCGTTGATGGCGTCGACGGCGATGAGGGTGTCGCCTTGGTAGTACCAGTGGACGCGGGCGTCGGGGGTGTCGGCGTAGGTTTTGACGTGGACGGCATCGTAGCCGATGTTGAGGCCCGCGATTTGCAGTTTCACGTCGTATTGGTCCGACCAGAACCACGGTTTAGGAATGTAGTCGACCGAACCGCCCATCATGTTTTTGGCGACGACCTCGGCTTGATCGATGGCGTTGCCGACGCTTTCTATGCGCAGGCGCTGGCCTTTGAAGGTCAGGTTCGCGCAATCGCCTGCGGCCCATATGTGCGGCACGGTCGTGCGGCCATGGGCGTCGGTGTCGATGCCGTTCGAACAGGTCGCCCCTGCAGCCTGAGCGAGGATGGTTGCGGGCATAATCCCGACGCCAACAATCGCAAAATCAACGTCGAGTTTGGTGCCATCCGAGAGAACCGCACCCGTCACGCGGTCGGTGCCCACCAGATGATCGAGGCCGACGCCTTCGACGATGTTCACGCCATGTTGGGTGTGGAGATCGCGGAAATAGTCGGACGTCTCAGGACAGGCCACGCGCTGCAAAATGCGCGGCGCCATTTCAACGAGGGTAACCTCGCAGCCCTTTTTTGCGGCAACGGCGGCAGCTTCGAGACCAATATACCCGCCGCCGATGACCAAGAGCTTGCGACCCGCCGTGAACTCTGGCGCCATGGTGTCCGCGTCCTTGAGGTCGCGAACGGTATAAACGCCGTCCAAAGTTCCACCGATCGCCGCAGGCAGCGTGCGCGGATGCGAGCCTGTGCAGATCGCCAATTCGTCATATGCCATCTCAACCTCACCCTGCAGGGTGATGGTCTTAGCCTCAGCGTTCACACCCACAACGCGGGTGTCGAGCATCAGGTCGATGTTGTTTTCCGCATACCACTCAGGCGCACGAAGCAAGAGGCGCGAGAGCTCCATTTCACCCAACATATAGGCCTTGGACAGCGGTGGACGCTGATAGGGATGCACCGGCTCTGCCCCGATCAAGGTGATCTTCCCCTCAAACCCATCGGCCCGCAAACGTGCAACAAGCGTTGCACCCGCTTGGCCTGCGCCAATCACGACAAAATGTTGCATCGCTGCCTCCGATTTCTATGGTCTCTTTTTAAGCGGAGCCTATATCTTAGCGCGTGCTGCATGCAATTCAGAACAGGGGAAATAACATGTCGATTTCGGTAGGGGATAAGCTTCCCGAGGCAACTTTGTTGCGTATGGGCGAAAACGGGCCAGAGCAGGTTGCTCTGTCGGGGCTTACTGCTGGCAAAAAAGTTGTAATTTTCGGTTTGCCGGGTGCCTACACAGGCACATGTTCGACCGCCCACGTACCTAGCTTTGTTCGCAACAAGGCGGCGCTGGACGAAAAAGGCGTCGATGCCGTGATTTGTGTGTCCGTGAACGATCCATTCGTGATGAAAGCATGGGGCGAAGCGACGGGTGCAACGGCAGCAGGTTTGCATTTCTTGGGTGACGCGTCGGCTGAGTTTACCAAAGCGATCGGGCTTGACTTCACGGCCCCACCGGCAGGTTTCTATGATCGCTCCAAACGGTACACGCTATTGGCTGAAGATGGTGTTGTGAAGATTCTCAACCTCGAAGAAAGCCCGGGGGTTTGCGAGTTGTCGGCGGCTGAAACGCTTCTCGACCAGCTGTGAAATGAAAACGGCGGGGATTTCCCCGCCGTTTTCATTTACGCCTGATTGTTCAGAACTGTTCGTGTCGGGAATGGAATGTCGATGCCAGCTTTGTCCAGCGCTTCCTTCACCTGACGCTTCATGTCGGCCTGATATTGGAAGTAGTCGCTCGATTTAACCCAAACTCGGCAGAGGAAATCGACTGAAAAATCACCCAAGTTGTTGACCTGAAGGAACGGCGCAGGGTCAGCCAGTGATCGTGGATCGGCTAGAATGGTATCGCGGATCACCTGTTCAGCCAGTTTCAGATCAGCCCCATAGCCGACACCGAAAATCCACTCTGCGCGACGTGTTTGGTTAACCGAGAAGTTGGTGATCGTGTTTCCCCAAACTTGCGCGTTGGGCACGATGACCTGAACGTTTCCAGCGTCGGCAAGCTCTGTGTAGTTCAAGGAAATGTCTTTGACGGTGCCAGACACGCCGCTCACTTGGACAAAATCGCCGATCTTAATCGGGCGGAACAGGATAATCATTACGCCCGCAGCTACGTTCGATAGCGTGCCCTGCAGGGCCAAGCCAATTGCCAAACCTGCCGCACCGATTAGAGCAACAAGCGATGTTGTCTGGATGCCGAATGTGTTCAGGACAAAGAGGGACGCAAATGCGAGGATCAAGTAACGCACGATGTTGCCCAAGAAGTTGAACAACGTGACATCGAGATGTTTGTTACGGCCACCTATCGCAACGATACGCCGGCGTACCCAGCCCGACAGCACAAACCCCAACACGATGATCAGTACGACTGAGAGGATATCCCCAGCGAGGCCCGCGACAAATTCGAGTGTTAGGTAGTCAGCAATGGTTTTGCCGTTGTAGATTTCGGTTTGCAGCAGGTCTTGCATCATCGTCCTTCAAGTTCTTCCATTTTTACGGCCAGCTTGATGTCCTTCTCCGTCAGACCGCCGGCATCATGTGTGGTGAGTTTCACAACCACCGTTTTGTAAGAGTTAGACCATTCGGGGTGATGATTCCACTTTTCCGCCCAAAAAGCGGCGCGGGTCATAAAACCGAAGGCATCGACAAAGTTGCGAAACACGAATGTTTTTTGGATTGCAGTGCCATCATCGGTCTTCGTCCAGCCTTTGGCGGCAAGGGTTGTGATGTCCATTAATCTTGCTCCTCGATTGTCGTGGATTTGAATGGTCCGTAATCCGTCAGGATCTCTATTTCTTCGTCGATAAGCTGACGTTCATGATCTAGAAAATCTGACACGGCGGCGCGAAACGATGGATTTGCGATCCAGTGAAGGGAATGTGTCGGGTTCGGTAAATACCCGCGCGCCAGTTTGTGTTCACCCTGCGCCCCTGCTTCGACTCTCAGGCCGTGGGAAATCGCATAGTCGATGGCTTGATAGTAGCAGAGTTCGAAATGAAGGCAGGGGTGATGTTCGGTGCAACCCCAGTAGCGGCCAAAAAGCGTATCGCGACCGATGAAGTTCAGTGCACCAGCGACAGGGCTGTCATCGGATAGAGCCAGTACCAGCAGTATATCGTCCCTGAGTGTATTATGGGCGATGTCGAAAAACGCGCGAGTCAGATAGGGCGATCCCCATTTGCGACTGCCCGTGTCTTGGTAAAACCGCCAGAAATAGTCCCAGTGTTCGGCCTGTATCTCATCGCCCGTGAAGCTTTTGATCTCACCGCCGAACCTCTGCGCCTGTTCGCGTTCTTTGCGGATCGCTTTGCGTTTGCGGCTGGAGAGGTCGTTCAGGAAATCGTCAAAGCTGTCATATCCGTGATTTTCCCAATGGAACTGCTGTCCAACACGGTGGAGCAATCCCATTGACTGACCCGCGATGGCCTCGTCCTCAGTGCAAAATGTGACGTGCATGGAGGACAGACCATTGTCAAAAGCCAATTGAACCGTGCCTTGTATCAAAGCCGAGAGTGCCTCTGGCTCATAGCCCGCTCTTGTTAGAAATCGCCGACCTGTGGCGGGTGTAAACGGCACCGCGATCTGAAGCTTTGGGTAATACTGTCCACCCGCCCGTTGCAGAGCATCGGCCCAGCTGTGGTCAAAGACATATTCCCCTTGAGAGTGGCTTTTAACGTAGAGCGGTGCGACGCCGATGATCTGGTCTGCTTTGGTCGCGACAAGGTATCGTGGGTCCCATCCTGTCCCGCGTCCAACCGAACCGCTCAGTTCTAAGGCTGACAGAAACCGATGCGCCGTGAATGGATCAACGGGGCGGCCACCAGACGGATTTGCGCAGGCATCCCAGTCCTCTGCTGGGATGTCGGCTATGGCGCTTCTCATTGATATTTCAATCACGTCGGTCATGGCTACAAAACTGTGCGGCCTGTTCGCGTGGTCAAGCGAGATACCCTTCGAAAGTGATGTTATCCGCGATTTGGCGAGCTTTTTTTTCCTCTTCGGTGGAACGGATCGTCCAGCACAGGATTTTTGCCCCCATTTCGGCCAATTCCGCGACGCGCTTGGCGTCCAATTCGTCGTGCTGATGACTAATGAAACAAGCGCCTGCCGTTTCATAATCAGGGATCAACGCAAGCCGCTCTCGTGTGACCTTGGGGATCGTTGGCCAATCTTCGGAAACATAATTGCAAGTGGTTAGGCCGCGAGGAATATCGGGCAAGACAGTCGCCATATGGGCCACGGAATGTGGGTTGAACGACATGACCGCCACGGGGCCTTTGTAGTCCTTTAACAACGCCGCAGTGGCGTCTTCCAACGGGCCTACTTTGGGGCCTAGCGCGCCATCCTGATCCTTAATCTCGATCAACAGGGGCACACGGCCAGACACTTGTTCCAGAACCTCTGCAAAGGTCGGAATAGTGTCGGTGCCACCTGTCAGGGTGATCTGTGATAGCTCGGCAGAGGTTCGTTGGGCGACTGCACCCGTTTCATTTGTCAGGCGGTTCAGCGCGTAGTCGTGAAAAACCATCGGCACGCCATCTTTGGACAGTTGGAGGTCGATCTCGATCCCGTAGCCCTTTTCGATGGCGGCCTGAATGGCGCTCGGGCTGTTTTCGACCCGACCAGCCGCTTTGTCGTGCAAGGCGCGATGAGCAATAGGGCGGGTCAGAAAATCAGCCGGTAGCATTATGCGATCTCGAATACAGCGTCGATTTCGACGGCGACGCCCAAGGGCAGCGCGGCAACGCCCACGGCTGAACGTGCGTGGCGGCCAATGTCGCCCAGAGCTTCAACGAGGAAGTCAGAGGCGCCGTTCACGACCTTAGGCTGGTCGTGGAAATCGGGGGCCGATGCGACGAAGGCGTTCAGTTTTACAACGCGCACCAGACGATCAATGTCACCACCGCAAGCTGCTTTTAGCTGAGCGAGGAGCGCAATCGCGCAGGTCTTCGCAGCCTTCGCGCCATCCTCGACCGACATGGTGTCACCCAGACGACCTTTGATCAGCCCATCAGGGCCGTTCGAGATTTGGCCGGACACATGCACAAGATTGCCCGACTGAACAAACGGGACATAGTTCGCAGCAGGAGCTGGTGCGTCGGGTAGGGTCACACCCAGTTCAGCGAGTTTGGTTTCGATGGTGCTCATGGTTCACTCCGGTCATCTGATTTGGCGTGACGCTAGCTTTGGTCGGGGCGGGGTGCAATCGTTCCGATGCGATAAGGCGCGTAAAACTGCCGTTCTTTGGCTGACATGTTCACGTTACAGGATTGGTATGATAGTAAGGGTTATTGTCTCCTTTGGGTCACGGTTAGAGCGTAGTTTCTAGTGGGCTGTTGGATTGTTTAGATTGGCGCTATTTGGTGCCGCAAAGACGTGAAATCAGAATCGATAAGCCATTGACCAAGTTATTGACGATCACTGCCGTGTCGGCCTCGCTTTTCCTTGTTGCTTGTTCGCAAGCACCCGAAGGTGTTGCGATCCATGACCCCTACGAAGCAACGAACCGTAAGGTGCATGAATTCAACGTTGGACTGGACCGTGCCATTTTGCGCCCCGCGTCCCGTGTGACCGCTGCGATGCCGATGGAGATCACTGGTCCCGTTACGAACTTTGCCGAAAACATCGCTTTGCCTGGGATGATGGTGAACGGTGTTTTGCAAGGCGATATCAAAGGGTTCGGTACGAACTCGTTGCGGTTTATCGTGAACACGATCTTTGGCATCGGTGGTTTGTTTGATCCTGCGGATGCAATTGGCCTTTACGAAGAAAAGACGGACTTTGGCGAAACGCTGTCGGTCTGGGGTGTGCCTGAAGGCGCATATGTCGAACTGCCCGCGCTCGGCCCATCGACTGAACGTGATGCTGTCGGTGAGTTGGTAGATTTCTTCATCAACCCGCTGGGCAATTGGGTCCACGACGATGTGAAACCTTATCTCTCTGCTGCGCGTGCTGCGGATGTCGTGATCACGCGGGGGCAGTTGGGGTCAACGATCGATTCCGTGTTGTACGAAAGCGCGGATAGTTACGCCCAGACACGGATTATTTACCTCGACAACCGTCGGTATGAGCTCGGAACTGTGGTACAGGACGCTTATATCGACCCATACGCCGATCCCTATTTCGATCCATATGAGGACCAGTAATGGCCACGCTTGTTACCCGTCGTTCCCTGTTTGCCTTTGCAGCCGCCGCAGCTGTTTTCCCTCATACCGCATTCGCGTTAAGCACAGCGCAGGCGACCACTTTGGTCGATGCGCTGGTCGGCGATATCAATAAGGTCATCGGCTCTGGTAAATCCGAGGCAGCGATGATCTCGGATTTTGAGACGATTTTTGACACCTACGCTGACGTGCCGATCATTGCACGGACCGCATTGGGTGCGGATTGGCGTCGCGCTACCGATAGCCAGCGCACGCGGTTTGTCACTGCATTCCGCAGCTATGTCGCGTCGAAATATGGCCGCAGGTTCCGTGAGTTTATCGGTGGCAGTATCGAAGTGCGTGAAGCTGCCACCGTTCCGAACGGCGTTGAAGTACGCGCAATGGCAATCCTGCAAGGTCAGGCGCCGTTCGAAGTGAGCTTTGTGATTTCTGACGGTTCTGGCCGTCCGAAGTTCATCAACCTCTTTATCGAGGGGATCAACATGATCACCTCAGAGCGCACCGAGATCGGTTCGATGCTCGACCGCCGTCGCGGTGACATTGATGGTCTGATTTCGGATCTGGAGGCACTCTGATGCGGTGCGGCCTCATCGCCGCACTAATCATGTTGCCGATGGTAGCTGCGGCTAATCCTTTCGATGGCGTTTACCGTCAAGTTGCCAATGCAGACTGTGGATTGGTCGGCGTCGACGGTGGTGCGCTTAAAATCGCGGACAACATCTTTTACGGCGTCGATATGGAATGTCGCATGACACATCCGGTGAATGTGGTCGATATGGATGCGACGTTGTTCACCATGCAATGCTCTGGCGAAGCCGATATGTGGACCGAACGCGCCATGATCATGGATGCCAAGGACACCAATGGTATCATCATGGTCTGGAACGGTTACGCGTTTAAATACGAGCGCTGCCCCGAATAGGGCAACGCTCTCTGTCTTTTAGAGATGTTCGTCGAAGGTCGCTTTTGCGCGGCCCCATACATCGTGGTCGATCTGGTCCAAGGTCGCGAGGTGAGCGAACAATTGTCCCGCGTAATCTTCTGAACTTTCACGAGGTAAAAGCGACGGAAGGTTGTCGATAGCCATAACGTCCAGCGGTGGATTGTTATGCACGCGGATGATTGGTGCGTCCCAAGTGGTCGTGCGATCGTAGACCTTGATCGGTGAAAAATCACTGTCAGGATCACAAGCAATATCGCCAATCGCGCGGAGTTTGCGGGGATCGGTCGGTGTGCTGGCGGGCACAAAAACGGGCGTCCCCGGTCGTGCTAAAATGCAGTTAAAGAACAGATCGTGGTCGAGAATTTCGGGGAACGGGCCGCCGCTTGCTGTTTCAGCCATATCCCATTTTGTAACGCTAATGCCCGCAGCTTCGCAGAGCGCTGCAGCACCAGACCCAACGCGACCCAACGCGCCAATGATCAACGCTGTCGTTGGGCGTCCATTCAGTGCATCGCGCACCGTATTCGCCATGTCTGTCGCACTCGAAAATGTGGTGACGGGCGAACATTCAGCAGGTTGCGCAGCGAGGGCGAGCGCGGTGACTGCTGCTCCTGCATAGCCAGCCCAGTAACCGAAAGCCGCAACACGTCGCCCATCCTCAAAAGTGAGGTATTCTAGGTCATAGAGCGTGCCGCCGCCTGCTTTAAAACGGTCAAGGAGAACACGCCCAGAAGGCTGACCCTTGTAGGCGTGACCGAACATGATGTGGCGATGCCGTAGCGGCGTGCCCGTTTCGGGTAACTCTTTTAGCCCAAAAATGATTGCATCGCTCGGGGCGGTTTCCCACGACCCTTCGGGTGCGATGTCGCACCCAGTGTCGCGGTATTCCGAAATTGGAATGATGCGCTGTGAGCTTTCTTCGACCGTGACTTTGAACCCTTTGGCCAAAAGGTCAGCGACCCCATTCGGGGTAATCCCAACCCGTTCTTCGTTTTGGCGCTGCTCGGCGCGGACCCAAAGATGGACGTTAGAAATGAGTTCGGGCGTGGGCACGAGAAGAGGCCTCCAAATGGGGAATAGAATTAAACCCTGCTAGGATAGGCCCGACCGGCGAGACATGCACGCGGTGAATTGACGTATTGAAGATCGGAAGCGTCATGTAGGCCATTCGCCGCGGATCAAGGTCGAGAAGGTGCCGCATGATCATCGCAATCACTCCGCCCGACGTGACGCAGAGCACGTTACGACCTGGCTGAAGCGCTTCACCCAGAATGCCGCTGACCCGATTTTCGAACGATTTAAAGGTTTCGTTGCCCATGATTTCCGCGCGATGCCACGCCTCCATCACTTGCGGGACATGTTCGGCAAACCCATCGCCGTCAGGCATCGGGACGCCGTGAACGTCTTCCATGGCACGACCGAGGTTGAAATAATCCATCTCGTTCAGTCGGGGATCAATCAGCGGATCGGCAAACCCCATACCCGCAGCGGTTTCTTTGTGACGGCGAAGGCTCCCCGCGATGACCTGATCAAAGGCTTCACCTTGAGCGCTGAACCAATCACCTAGCCATTCTGCTTGCTGATGGCCCAGTTCTGACAGTCGGTCATAGTCTTCTTCTGTTTTCGCGTGCGAATTGGCCTGTCCGTGGCGAATAAAGGTGATCGTGCCCATAAAAATCTCCGTACTGTGAAACGGAGGGGTAGGGGGCAGGCCTGCGAATGGCAAGTAAAGCTTCGGTAACAGTGGAATGTGGTAAACCGATTTACCGCAACGTAAATAATTCAAATAACCATGTAAAATAGGGCTATTACGATGAATTGGAAATTAAATGAACGCATGTTCAAAAAAACTAATTGACGGAACCGACCTCTCCGTTTCAGTATCCTAACAAGACTCGGCCAAAGTGTCGGGCACGCTGGAGGGAGACCAGCGAAGGGAGGATAATCTGTGACGAAATCATCTGCGCCTAGCGGGGCGCCGATCAATGTCCCGCAACTACTTGCACGGAACGTGGCTCGGTTCCCGAACAAAGCCGCCTACCGTGAAAAAGAATTCGGGATCTGGCAAAGCTGGACTTGGGCACAAGCTGCCGAAGAAATTGAAGCAATTGCGATGGGCCTATTGGCTCTTGGCCTGAACAAGGGCGACTATGTTGCTCTTATCGGTCGAAATCGCCCCGCGTTCTATTGGTCTATGGTCGCAATCCAGAAGTGTGGGGCGGTTCCCGTTCCGCTCTATCAGGATGCTGTGGCCGAAGAGATGGCCTATGTTCTCGAGCACTGCGGTGCACGTTTTGTGATCGTTGGCGATCAGGAACAGGTCGACAAGGTTCTTGAGGTTCAAGAAACCGTCCACGGGATCGATGAGGTTATCTACCTCGATAAACGTGGGATGCGTAAGTATGACCATACCCACATGAACGCGTTGGATGACGTTGCCGCCGAAGGGCGCGCGGGTCACCACCGTTTCGAAGCCATTTTGAAAGAGCGTGAAGCAGAGCTGGATTATGACAGCACCTGCGTGATGCTCTACACATCGGGCACCACGGGTAAGCCGAAGGGCGTGGTTCTGTCGAACCGCAACATTATCGAAACATCCAAAAACAGCGCTGATTTCGACCATCTAAAAGCAGACGATGAAGTGCTTGCTTACCTGCCGATGGCTTGGGTTGGTGACTTCATCTTCTCGATCGGTCAGGCCATGTGGACAGGGTTCTGCGTGAACTGCCCAGAGAGCGCTGAAACGATGATGACCGACATGCGTGAAATCGGGCCGAGCTACTTCTTCGCTCCGCCGCGCGTGTTTGAAACTCAGCTAACGAACGTTATGATCCGCATGGAAGATGCGGGCGCCCTGAAGCGTAACATGTTCAAGCGCTACATGGACGTTGCGCGTCGCGTGGGTCCTGCGATCTTGGATGGCAAGCCTGTTAGCATTGGCGATCGTCTTGCCTATGCGCTGGGCAATATCTTTGTCTATGGCCCGCTGAAAAACACGCTCGGCTTTAGTCGCGTTCGTGTTGGCTACACCGCAGGTGAAGCGATCGGGCCCGAGATTTTCGATTTCTACCGCTCGCTCGGCATCAACCTGAAACAGCTCTACGGTCAGACCGAAGCGTCGGTGTTCATCACGCAGCAGCCCGACGGCGAGGTTCGTTCCGACACTGTTGGTGTTCCGTCTCCAGGTGTTGAGATCAAAATCGCTGACAACGGTGAAGTGTTCTACCGTTCACCGGGTGTCTTCGTGGAATACTACAAGAACGCAGACAGCACCGCAGACACCAAGGATGCGGAAGGCTGGGTCGCAACTGGCGATGCAGGCTTCTTTGAAGATGGCTCTGGTCACTTGCGTATCATCGACCGCGCGAAAGACGTTGGTAAGATGGCTGACGGGTCTATGTTCGCGCCAAAGTTTGTTGAGAACAAACTGAAGTTCTACCCGAACATCCTTGAGGCTGTTGTCTTTGGTAACAACCGTGATCGCTGCGTTGCCTTTATCAACATCGACCTCACGGCTGTTGGTAACTGGGCTGAACGCAACAACATCGCTTATTCGTCCTATCAGGAATTGTCGCAGCACCCGAAAGTGCTTGAGATGATCCGCGAGCACGTCGAAGAAGCGAACGCGAGTGTTGCGCAAGACCCGATGCTGGGTGGCTGTCAGATCCATCGCTTCCTCGTTCTGCACAAAGAACTGGACGCAGATGATGGTGAACTGACCCGCACACGTAAGGTGCGCCGTCGGATCATCGAAGAGAAGTTCGATGACCTGATCACGGCTCTCTACGACAACAAAGACAGCATCTATACCGAAACCGAAGTCACCTACGAAGACGGCCGCAAAGGCAAGATCAAGGCAACGCTCGATTTGCGCGATGCTAAGGTCCAGCCGGTCGCTCGTGCGATGGCAGCAGAATAAGAGGGAGGAGAGATCATGTTGGATGATACGGAATCCTATGTAACCGCTGACGGCCGCACGATTGGTGGTGTTGTTCTTGACCTCAAGAGCATCACACTGCGTTTTGGTGGTGTTGAAGCGATCAAGAACATCAGCTTTGACATTCGCGAAGGCGAGATCCGCGCGATCATCGGCCCGAACGGCGCTGGTAAGTCGTCCATGCTGAACGTCATCTCGGGCTTCTATGTCCCGCAAGAGGGCGAAGTCTGGTTCCGTGGCGAGCGTCGCCCCCAGATGAAACCTTATCAGGTTGCACAGCAGGGCATCGCACGGACCTTCCAGAACATCGCTTTGTTCGAAGGTATGTCGGTTCTCGACAACGTTATGACTGGTCGTCTGAACAAGATGAAAACGGGTCTTTGGTCTCAAGCTCTCTGGAAGGGCAAGGCCGAGCGTGAAGAAAACGAAAACCGCGAAGCTGTCGAAAAGATCATCGACTTCCTCGAGATTCAGTCGATCCGTAAGACACCGGTTGGTCGTCTGCCCTACGGTCTGAAGAAACGTGTAGAGCTCGCTCGCGCATTGGCCGCTGAGCCAACCATTCTTCTGCTCGACGAACCGATGGCAGGTATGAACGTCGAAGAAAAAGAGGACATGTGCCGCTTTATTCTCGATGTGAATGATGAATTCGGCACCACAATCGCGCTGATCGAACATGATATGGGCGTGGTTATGGACCTCTCTGACCGCGTCGTCGTGATGGATTACGGCCGTAAGATCGGTGACGGAACCCCCGATGAAGTTCGCAACAACCAAGATGTGATCGACGCCTACCTCGGCGTTTCGCATGACTAAGGAGACACGTCATGGGTGCTGATTTTTACTACACGATAGAAGTTATCCTGAACGGCCTGATGGCTGGCGTTCTCTACGCTCTGGTTGCATTGGGCTTTGTTCTGATCTTCAAAGCGTCGGGTATCTTCAACTACGCTCAAGGTGTGATGGCGCTGTTCGCGGCGCTAACCCTCGTGGGCATCATGGAAGGGCAAGTGCCCTTCTCTCACTTGATCAACGCGGTCTTTGGAACGCAAATCCACGACTTCGGTTGGCACATTCCAGCATTGCTGGCGATCATTCTGACGATGGTTGTGATGGTCGGCTTTGCGTGGCTCGTTCAGAAATACATCTTCCGCCACCTTGTTGGTCAGGAACCGATCATTCTGTTCATGGCGACCATCGGTCTTGCTTACTTCCTCGAAGGCGTGGGCGACCTGATGTGGGGTTCCGATATCAAAACTCTTGATGTTGGCCTACCACAGGGTGCGAGCCTCTGGATCGAAGAAAACACCGCGTTCCTTGGGGGTGATGACTTCTACGGCTTCTTCATTGACCAGCTCGACGTCGTTGCAGCAATCGTCGCGGCAATCCTCGTGGCTGTTCTCGTTATCTTTAGCCAATACACCAAACAGGGTCGTGCGATGCGCGCTGTGGCCGACGATCACCAAGCAGCACTGTCTGTTGGTATCTCGCTCAACTTCATCTGGGTTCTGGTCTGGTCGCTCGCTGGTTTCGTAGCTCTTGTGGCTGGGATCATGTGGGGTGCGAAGTCTGGCGTTCAGTTCTCGCTGTCGCTCATCGCACTGAAGGCACTTCCTGTTCTAATGCTCGGCGGCTTTACTTCAATTCCTGGTGCGATCGTCGGTGGTCTAATCATCGGTGTGGGTGAGAAACTGTTCGAATACTCCGTCGGCCCAATGATTGGCGGCGCGACCGAGAACTGGTTCGCTTATGTTCTGGCGCTGCTTTTCCTCGTCTTCCGTCCGCAAGGTCTGTTTGGCGAGAAGATCATCGAAAGGGTCTGATCATGCAGAAACTCGTCGCAATCGTGAACGTAGTTGCATGGTCTGGGTTCTGGGCATTCGGCTACCTCGCACTGTCCGCGGACATTACGAACAGCGGACAAATGGTAACTGCGGCTATCCTTGCCTTTGTTGGGGCAGCAATTGGGGTCGTCGCATACTTCTGGCTGGTGCGTCATTCGGAAATGACCGGCTATTCAAAATGCAGCAATCAAGTGCCGCGTGAGCACCATCGTGAAGGAGGAATTGTCTGATGTTCTATCGTGAAGCAGGCGACTTTAAGACAAGCTACGGTGCGGATAACCAAACCTTCCCGATCAAGTTTGACCGCTATCGCTACTACGCCGTTCTGGCGATTGCCTATCTGGTGATCCCGTTCATCATCAACGACTACTGGGCAAACGCGCTGTTTGTTCCGTTCCTGATCTACGCGATTGCTGCAATCGGCCTCAATATTCTGGTCGGCTACGGTGGTCAGGTATCGCTCGGCACGGGTGGTTTCATGGCTGTTGGCGCTTATGCAGCGTACAAGCTGATGACGGCCTTCCCTGATGTAAGCATTATGATCCACGTGATCCTTGCGGGTGGTATCACCGCAATTGTGGGCGTTCTATTCGGTCTGCCGTCGCTGCGGATCAAAGGGTTCTACCTCGCTGTGGCAACCCTCGCGGCGCAGTTCTTCCTCGTTTGGCTCTTTAACAAGGTGCCGTGGTTCTACAACTACTCGGCTTCTGGTCAGATCAACGCACCAGAGCGCACTGTATTTGGCGTGCTCGTCACTGGTCCGAACACCGAAGCATGGGCAAAATACCTGATCTGCCTCGTCTTCGTAACGGCTGCTGGCATCATCGCACGCAACCTGACTCGTGGTTCGGTTGGTCGTAAGTGGATGGCGATCCGTGACATGGACATCGCGGCAGAGATCATCGGTGTGAACCCGTTGACTGCGAAACTCTCGGCCTTTGCTGTGTCGTCCTTCTTTATCGGCGTATCGGGCGCACTGTTCTTTGCAGTTTACCTCGGTGCGGTCGAAGTGGGCGAAGCCTTTGGCATCAACAAATCGTTCCTTGTCCTGTTCATGGTCATCATCGGTGGTCTGGGCAGCATCTTTGGGTCGTTCGCTGGCGCAGCCTTCCTTGTTCTGCTCCCTGTTGCGCTCAAAGTCGTTGGCGTGGACGTGCTGGGTTGGCCGACAGACATCGTGTCCCACTTGCAGCTCGTTATCGTGGGTGCCTTGATCGTGATCTTCTTGATCGCGGAACCGCACGGTCTCGCGCAGCTCTGGCGCGTTGCAAAAGAAAAACTGAGATTGTGGCCGTTCCCGTACTAGGATGACCACATGCGGTGACGGGGGAAGGAGGAGCCCCCACGCCCACTAAACGACCCGATAAATCGGGCACACTTAATCGGTAACCAACTTGGGAGGAAATAACCGATGAAAATGAAGAAAATTGCAGCACTGGCATTGACCAGCGCACTGGTTGCCGGCCCCGCGATGGCGGACCTCGTGTTCCCGTCGCTGTCGTACCGGACCGGCCCTTACGCTGCGAACGGTATTCCGTTTGCGGATGGCTACATGGACTACTTCACCATGCTCAATGAGCGTGACGGTGGTATCGGCGGTGTTCGTATTGACGTTCCAGAGTGCGAAACTGGCTACAATACCGAAAAAGGCGTTGAGTGCTATGAATCGACCAAAGACATCGGCGCTGGCGCTCTGATCTATCAACCGCTGTCAACTGGTATTACCTACCAGCTGATCCCCAAAGTGTCGGCAGACGGTATTCCGCTCCACACCATGGGCTATGGCCGTACGTCGGCAATGGACGGCGCGACCTTCCCTTGGGTATTCAACTACCCTGCTAACTACTGGGATGGCGCATCCATCGCGATCAACCACATCACTGACCTCGAAGGCGGCAGCCTCGAAGGTAAGTCGATCGCTCTGGTCTACCACAACTCTGCATATGGTAAGGAACCGATCCGCACCCTGCAGGACCTGTCGGCTCAGATGGGCTTTAAACTGACCGAGATCCCTGTTGACCACCCAGGTCAGGAACAGAAATCCCAGTGGCTGCAAATCCGCCGCGAACGTCCGGACTACGTTCTGATGTGGGGCTGGGGTGTTATGAACCAGGTCGCAATTCAGGAAGCATCGAACATCAACTTCCCGATGGATCACTTCATCGGCGTATGGTGGTCGGGTTCTGAAAACGACGTAGTGCCAGCTGGCGCAGGTGCAGACGGCTACAAAGCTCTGAACATGCACGCAATCGGCACCGATTTCCCGGTCTATGCTGACATCCAAGCCCACGTTGTAGACAAGGGTCTGGCTGCTGGCGCTGGCGACCAAATCGGCTCCGTTCTCTACTCGCGCGGTATGTATGCCGCGATGCTCGCTGCTGAAGCTGCACGCACAGCACAAGAGATCGCAGGTCATGGCGATATCACCGCTGCTGAAATGCGCGCAGGTATGGAAGCACTGTCCATCACCGACGCTCGCATGGAAGAGCTGGGCATGGCAGGCTTCGGTCCGGCATTCGACGTATCGTGCCAGAACCACGGTGGTCCGGGTCTCGCTTACATCCAGCAGTGGGATGCAGACACCCAGACTTGGAGCCTCGTAACCGACCTGATCGCATCTGATCGTGAACTGATCGGTAAATTGGTGGAAGAAGACGCAGCCGCATACGCTGCTGAAAACAACATCACACCGGCCTGTAACTAAGCCAATACGGCGCGGGCGGGCCAATCCGCCCGCGCCATTCTGACCGAACGGAGTGCACATAAATGTTGGATGCAGGCAAAACCGAAACACTGCTTGAGGTGAACAACATCGAGGTGATCTACAATCACGTGATCCTCGTTCTCAAAGGTGTGTCGCTCACGGTTCCAAAAGGGGGTATCACAGCCCTTCTCGGCGGAAACGGTGCTGGCAAAACCACAACGCTCAAGGCGATTTCGAACCTTTTGCATTCCGAACGTGGCGAAGTCACTAAGGGAAGCGTCCAGTATCGCGGCGAAGCTGTGCATCAACTGTCGCCCGAAGATTTGGTGAAAAAGGGCGTAATTCAGGTGATGGAAGGCCGTCACTGTTTTGAACACCTGACCATCGAAGAGAACCTTTTGACGGGTGCTTATACCCGTCGTGACGGCGGCTCTAAGGTCGCTGACGACCTTGAGATGGTTTATAACTATTTCCCGCGCCTCAAAACGCGTCGCAAATCACAAGCTGGCTACACCTCGGGTGGTGAGCAGCAGATGTGTGCCATTGGACGCGCGCTCATGAGCCGCCCCGAAACGATCCTTTTGGACGAACCGTCGATGGGTCTTGCGCCGCAGCTCGTTGAAGAAATCTTTGAGATCGTGAAAGACCTTAACGAACGCGAAGGCGTATCCTTCTTGCTGGCGGAACAGAACACCAACGTGGCGCTTCGTTATGCGCACCACGGCTATATTCTGGAATCTGGCCGCGTCGTGATGGAAGGCCCTGCCGCAGAATTGCGCGAGAACCCAGACGTGAAGGAATTCTATTTGGGCGTCTCTGAAGAAGGCCGTAAATCCTTCCGCGACGTGCGGTCCTATCGCCGCCGCAAACGCTGGCTCTAAGCGTTTTGCGCGGCCTCGGCCTGCATTTCGGCCAAACGCACAAGGGCTTCGTCCCGCGTGTTGCGAATGTTGGGCCGTGTGCCGCGGCTTTCGTGCCGCAGTCGGATGTCGGTTTCGGTTTCGCTGCCCACAGCAAACCGAACCGCACCCAAGGCACAGGTTTCGCGAAACTGCCGCGCGCGCGCGTCGTATTGCACCCAAGCCGCCGACTGAATTCGCGTATCGTTGTAGTTCCACAGAACCCACCACGGCTGACGGGTTTGGCGGATCAACTCTTCGATCCAATTGAAGATGTCGTTCACATCGCGCGAGTGTTCAAAGCTGATCCCATGCAGATCGATCTCGCAAATCTGCTGAGCGCGGTCGAAATGAACACGTTTGACGATCTCGGGCTTTTGGTAGTTGGGCGACCGAAAGATGCGCTCGCGACGTTTGGACGGCAAGGACTTCAAGTAGGTAACTGCGTCGTCACGCGTGGTAAAATTGGTCGGATCGTGCTGGTCGGTGCCCTTGGTTTTCGCGACATGCTTGATGTTAAAATCAGACATGTCGTAATGGGCGAGCCCCATCGCGTGATACTCTTTCATATCAGTGCCGCGCTTCGTGAACGCAAACCATGCGTCGCCATCAATTCGGTAGTCGGTCGAGTTTACCAAGAAGAACCAGAGCGGTTCGCCCGTTTCCGCAAGCCGTTCTTCGACCCGATCAAAAAAGGCGTTCGCGTCACCCGACGTATGAAAATACAGTCCTTCGTAGACCAATTCGCAGATCATCAGCGCTTCGTGCAAGATGATGCGGGTATCCAGTTTGTCCCCCATGAAATCGGGGCCGATGGGCGGGAAGGTCTGCTTCATAACTCGTCCTGTCGTTTTGGCGATCATAACCGCATCACGAACGGCAGGAAATGGCCCAGTTTGAGGCGCCGTAATCGGCGCCATTGATAATCAACCCGCAGTTGGCCCAGCATGAGGACAGCTGCACCGATCAGGAGATGCAGAGATGAGCAGGTATTTTAGTGATTTGGAAACGCGGTCTGATGCAGATCGTGCCGCAGCGATTGCCAAAGAGCTTCCTGAACAAATCCGCCGTGCACAGGCGTTGCCAGCCTATGCGACGACTTTGGCTGATGTGTCAGCTGACGCGATTAAATCGGTCGATGACCTCGCTGCTCTTCCTGTGACACGCAAATCAGCCCTTGTTGAGGCGCAAAAACAGAATGCTCCGCTCGGTGGTTTCACGGGGCCGATCACTGGTTTCGCGCATGTGTTCCAATCGCCAGGCCCGATCTATGAACCGGGGAATACCAGCCACGATTGGTGGCGGATTGGCCGCTTCTTGTCTGCCGTTGGTATTGGTGAGGGTGATATCGTTCAGAACTGTTTCGGCTATCACTTGACACCTGCGGGTATGATTTTTGAGAACGGTGCGCGTGCGGTCGGTGCGACCGTATTGCCTGCGGGCGTTGGCCAAACGGAACTACAAGTGCGTGCGGCTGCTGATATTGGCACGACGGCTTATGCGGGCACGCCTGATTTTCTCAAGGTGATCCTCGAGAAAGCCGACGAAATGGGCGAGACGCTGAAGATCACAAAAGCCGCAGTTTCTGGCGGCGCGTTGTTCCCGTCCTTGCGCCAGTACTACCATGATCGCGGTATTAAATGTCTGCAGTGCTACGCGACGGCGGACCTTGGAAACGTGGCTTATGAGGCGATCGAGAACGATGGCCTAATTATCGATGAAGGCGTCATTGTTGAGATCGTCACCCCAGGGACGGGCGATCCTGTCGCTGTCGGCGAAGTGGGCGAGGTGGTGGTGACTTCGTTGAACCCTGACTACCCATTGATCCGTTTTGCGACAGGCGACCTAAGCGCGATGATGCCGGGGCAGAGCGCGTGTGGCCGCACCAACACTCGTATCAAAGGCTGGATGGGTCGTGCCGACCAGACGACCAAAGTCAAAGGCATGTTTGTGCGTCCGGAACAGGTCGCAGCGCTTGTGGCAAAGCATCCTGATGTGGCCCGCGCACGTGTCGTTGTGGACCGCGAAGGCGAGACGGACGTCCTCCATGTATTGGTGGAAACGCTGGCTGGTAACGTGAACGAGATTTCACAATCGGTTCATGAAACGCTCAAACTAAAAGGGCGGGTTGAGATCTGCGCGATGGGGAGCCTTCCCCGTGATGGCATCGTGATCGAGGACCGCCGTAAATACGACTGATGAGGATTATATGCGCCGTTATCTACTGACCTCCGCCGCTCTTGCCGTCATGGCAGGTGCTACATGGGCCGATGATGCGGCGCTCCTCTTGGGGAACGATAGCTACGAGCGACTGGGATCGGTTCCGCGAGCGGCTGACATTCTGGATGCCGCGAACGGCCTAGAAGCCTTGGGCTTTAGCGTGACTTCGCTCCGTAATGGTCGGGTTGATACAACAGCAACATCGTTAGAAGAGTTCGCCACCGCGACCGCAGAGGCGGATCGCATCGTTGTTGCGTTGTCTGGTCGTTTTGTGACCGACGGCCAGCGGACGTGGCTTCTGACCGCCGACGCGGCAGAGCCGTCGTTCCTCACGCTGGGATCGACGGCGGTCTCTGTCGATAGCCTGTTGACGGTCATGGCTGGTGCGGCGGGCGAGGCTATATTGTTGCTCGGTGTTGATGCAGAAGCTGCGCAATACGATCCATGGACTTCCGCAGGTGTCGGGGCCTTGTCCATTCCGCAGGGCGTTACCGTGGTGTCGGGCTCAGTTCGCGACGTCGCATCCTTCGCAGAAACGGTGCTGACCCAACCTCAAGAAGACATTGTTCCCTACTTCGAAGATTACGGCCTCACGGTCGAAGGATACACACCACGCAGTCACGTGATCATGCCGATGCGTCCGTCTGTAGTGCCCGTGCCGCAAACTCTGCAGGTGTCTGATACTGGAGCTGATGATGCACTGTGGGAAGGGGCGCAGGCGCTGGATTCTGCGGATGCCTATCGCAATTACATTCGCCGTTTTCCGAACGGCAAACACATCGCTGATGCCGAACGGCTGATCAACGAGATTATGACCGAACCAAACCGTCAGGATCGTTTGATCGAAGAGGCTTTGGGGTTAAGCCGCGATGCGCGGCGCGAAATTCAGCGCGACCTGTCCCTGCTCGACTACAACACGCGCGGGATCGACGGGATTTTCGGGGCAGGGACACGGCAAGCCATCACGAATTGGCAGCAAGAGAACGGCTATTCACAGTCGTCCTATCTGACCCAAGATCAAATTGCGCGTCTCGATGCGCAAGCCGCCCGACGGTCTGCCGAGCTAGAGGCCGAAGCGGAACGCCGCCGTCGCGAGGCTGAGCTATTGGATCGGACGTATTGGGATGAAACGGGGGCGGTTGGTGACGAACCTGGGCTGAGAGCCTATCTGGATCGCTACCCTGATGGTGTCTTTGCTGAACTGGCCGCCGATCGGCTTGCTGCAATCCAAGACGGCAAACGTCGTGCGGCTGAGGCAGCAGAAACGGCCGCGTGGGATCGGGCATCGGGCGTCGATGCTGTGGGAGCGTATCAGGAATACCTCTCGGTCTACCCTGAAGGCGAATTTGTCGGCGAAGCTCAGGCACGGATCGCCGCCTTGACCGAGGAACAAGAGATCGCGCCAGAGTTGGAGGCCGCACAGGCAGCAGAAGCTGCGTTAGAGTTGAACGCGCTGACACGTCGTTTGGTCGAACTACGCCTCGGGCAAATGGGGCTATCGCCAGGTGTGATTGACGGCACATTTGATGACGATACGCGCCGTGCCATTCGCAGGTATCAAACCAACTCTGAAGTCGACGGGATTGGCTATCTGAATGAGGCAACGCTGGTGCGGCTGCTTGCCGATGCGGTTGGAAACCTCGGGCGATAAAAAAGCCCCCTGAAAAGAGGGCTTTTTAGAATTACCGTGCTGGGACGTAGCGTTCGATCACCATTCGTACTGGTGATCCGGCGCCATCGCCATATTCCCCAACAGCTAACAAATAAGTGCCTGTGGTGATCCGTGCCGTTACGAGCGGGTCCAAACCGTTGGTGTCATCGTTGTAAGCAATCTGCCGCCCTAGGTCATCGAACAGCACTAGATATGGATCGCCCTCTCCATTGACCGAGATCGCTTCGGCCAGCACGAGACCACCGTCATAAACGTCGAAACTATACCACGTTGCTGTCGCGCTGTTTTGCAGGTCCACACGCTGGCGGGTTTTCAGTTCCCCGAGCGCGGTCACTGGATAGCTTCCGTCGAGTGGCGGAGCAGCTTCGGCGCGGTCGTATGAGCCACGCATTGCGGCTTCAACATCCAGTTCTTCTACGGTTAACGTGATCGGCAATGTGCTGTCCGACAGAGCCGTGAGCGCGATACAGTAGTTGCCAGCTTCGAGCGGGTTCATCAGTTCCAGACGGGAGTTCAGGCCATCCCAGTCATCGTTCTCGTCAATATAGCCACCATCGTTGCTGTAGAGGGTGATGTAGGGGTCAGCGTCGCTGTTCTCGGCGGTGATGACGACAGGCATCGCGGTATCAAGTGTGAAACGCCAGTATGGGGCGTCGTTGGCTGAGCCCGTCATTGGGGTGCCAAATGGCAGTTGGTTCGCGAGGGTAGAAGAGTCGCAGTAAGTAGACCCGCTATCACCATAGCCGCCATCCGACATGCCAGTGGTGAGAGCTTCGTGTTCATAACGGCCGACGCGGACAAAGCCCGTCATCGGGGCGGCGTCGAAACTCCGCATTGCAACGCAATAGGTGCCTGCATCCAGTGACAGTTCTGCGCGTGATGCGCCGTCGCCACCGGAATCGTCATCCGATACCACCATTGCGCCAGTAGCATCATAAACGTCGATCACAGGGTCGCCGCCCCCGCGACCTTGGGCTTCGATGCGGACATCGGTCGGTGCGCTGAGAGTAAACAAGGACACATAGTTATTACCGCCGAGCACCAGCGCCATCTGTTCTTGGAACTCAGTTGTTGTCGAAATGTCTGAGGCGGACTCATCGCCGCCAATCCATTGGCCGTTCGACCCGATGCCGCCGCAGAAATCTTGGGCAAAGGCCGCGCCAGTCGAACCGACAGCCAAGCCTGCTCCCACTACGAGAGGTCTAAAGAAAGGTGTCATCGAATTACCCCGCACTGAAATGGATTTGACCAAATGGTAACGGGCGAGGTGGCGTCTGGCTACCACTTAACTCTGCTTCAGGTGGTTTTCCCGACCTCGCGCGGGGCAAAGAAAAAGGCCGCGTTCCTTTCGGAACACGGCCTCTAATCCGGTGTTGCTTCGATTAGCCCTGACGAGCTTTGAAGCGACGTTGCGTCTTGTTAATAACGTAGACGCGGCCCTTACGGCGCACGATGCGGCAATCGCGGTGGCGCTGCTTGAGCGAGCGGAGGGAGTTGCGAACTTTCATGGTTCATCTCCTAGTCGCGGCGCGGCGATTGCGCCTGTGTTTCGTTTAAGCCCGAAGGCCAGTGATTCCATGGTGGGCGGTACTGGGATCGAACCAGTGGCCACTACGATGTCAACGTAGTGCTCTACCGCTGAGCTAACCGCCCATGACCCTTGCATTTCTCATACGTCTTGAAAAAACAAGACGCGGAAATCCGCGTCGGGTGAGCGGCTCTATAAAAGGAGTCGGAGGGGGGATCAAGGGCTTTCGGTAAAACAGATTCATGCTCTATTCTATTTTTATAAGCCGGAGTGATGATGACCCTTACGCCCTTTGTCCTGAATGAGCCAGTAACGCGCACAACAAGCGTTGTTTTTGCGTCTCCGCACAGCGGAAAGGCGGATTTGGCGTTGTTCGGTGGGCAGGCGGTTTTGGACCATCAAACGATTCGGTCATCTGAGGATGCCCACGTCGATCGCCTGTTTTCTAAGGTGATTGACTATGGTGCCCCGTTTTTGGTGGCGCAGGTGCCACGGGCATTTGTGGATTTGAATAGGGCTGCGGATGAACTTGATCCTGCATTGATCGAAGGTGTGCGCCGAAACGTTCACAATCCGCGCGTCGGATCGGGGCTGGGTGTGATTCCTCGTGTCGTCGCAGGGGGGAGGTCAATTTATCGTGGGAAACTGACGTTAGAAGAGGCGCATTCGCGGCTTCAAACCTATTGGTATCCCTATCACGATAAACTGACGGCCCTCTTGGATCAGAGTTTTAGGCTGTTCGGAGAATCAATCTTGATCGATTGCCATTCGATGCCGCGGGAAGCGCTGGATGCCGGGCGGAAGTCAGGCGAACGGCCTCATGTCGTGATCGGGGATCGGTTTGGGGCGGCGGCTTCGGCGCGGTTGGTGGATCAAATTGCTAGCGCGTTTGAGGGGCAGGGGCTTCGGGTTGCTCGAAACGCCCCGTTCGCGGGCGCCTACAGCACGGTTGCCTATGGTCGCCCCGTTCGATCCCAGCACGCGGTGCAGGTAGAGATTGATCGTTCTCTTTATATGAATGAGGCGACGCTTGAGATTTTGCCAGAGTTTGACGAATTGCAGTCAAAACTCTTGGGAGCCGCGTTTGAGATTGCCGCGTTGGGATCGCGAAAAATTCCGTTAGCTGCCGAGTAGTCAGCGCAGGGCACGTCCCTTTTTGATCGCATCATTCCCAAATTTTGCGCGGATTTTATCGGTTGCGCGTTCCGCGTTGGCCCGTCGGCCTGCATCTGGGTCCAAAAGGTCCCCTTCGCGGTCAGCATCTTGGGCTGCGGTTAGGTCGCTTATGCCGACGCCAATCAGTCGAAACGGTCCTGTATTGCCTGCCGCGTCATATAGTGACCGCGCCACGCGATAAATCGTGTCCGCCATTTGTGTGGGCTGATGAAGGCTTTGCCGTTTGGTGATGGTCTTGAACACTTTGGTCTTGAGCTTCAGCGTCACTACGCGGCCTGCTTTGTCTTTTGCCTTGGCGCGTGCACTGACTTGTTCAGAGAGTCGCCAAAGGTGGCCGTCTAGGACATCGGGGTCAGAAGTATCCTCAAAGAAGGTGGTTTCTTTTGAGATACTCTTCACAGGTGCGTTCGGAGAAATCCGTCTGTAATCTTCGCCACGTGCTAGATGAAAGAGACGTTCGCCCGTTTGCCCGAACCGTTCCGTTAGTTGGTCTTTCTCCCAGCGATGCAGGTCGCCGATGGTATGGATGCCTGCCTTGTCGAGTGAGGCTTGAGTGGCTGGGCCGATCCCCCAGATCAGTCGAACAGGTTTGGGTTTTAGGAAGTCTACGGTCTCCGCCTTACCGATCACCGAAAACCCACGGGGTTTGTCGAGATCAGAGGCCACTTTGGCGAGGAATTTGTTGTGGGACAGACCGATTGATCCGCTGAGGCCCAGTTCGTCCTTCATCCGTTTAACAAGACGGGCCAGCATAATCGCTGGCGGCGCGCCATGTAATCGGGCGGTCCCCGTCAGGTCCAAGAACGCTTCGTCCAACGATAATGGTTCAATCTGGGGTGTGAGTTCATCCATCAGAGCGCGGACCGCACGGGAGGCTTCGGCGTAAGCGTCCATCCGTGGGCGGACCACCACTGCGTCAGGACAAAGCTTGAGGGCCTGAAACATTGGCATCGCCGAACGGACGCCTCGTATGCGGGCGATATAGCAAGCGGTCGAGACGACACCGCGTTTGCCACCTCCGATGATAACGGGTTTGTCCCGAAGCTCTGGATTATCCCGCTTTTCAACACTGGCATAAAAGGCATCGCAGTCCATATGTGCGATCGACAAATCCCACAGTTCATCATGCATCACGACGCGCGGACTGCGGCATGATGGGCAGCGCGAGCCGCTGTCGAACTGAGTGAGGCAATCTTTACAAAGGGCTGGCATCTGGATGCTTCATGGCTATCTTCGCAGTATAGCCTTTCACCGATCCGAAGGGCCAGCGGGGCGGTTATGTTTGACGATAGTTTTGATGGCGCAAAGGTTGCGATCCTCAGGGGCAACGATGTGCTGGTTATTCGTCGAGACGATAAACCCAATATTCCGTGGCCAGATTGCTGGGACTTCCCGGGGGGTGGTCGTGAAAACGATGAAACACCGTTTGAAACCGCTCAACGTGAAACGCGCGAAGAGGTCGGTTTGACCCTCTCAGAGCATCGCGTGTTCTACCATAGCCAACAACCTGGACCCACAGGTGATACCGTGCATTTCTTTGCGATGATTTGGGGAGACCTGACTGAGGCCGATGTGACCTTTGGACGAGAGGGGCGGGAATGGCGGTTTATGCCAGTTCAAGATTTTCTTGATTTACCAGATGCTATCCCGTCGTTGCAGGTCAGACTTCGGATGGCGCTGACGACTTTATGCTAGTCCTTTCCGGCTGTGGGGTTGCCAGAAGGGACCAGTGCGCCGCTGGGAAGCGGGGATCACGCTTGCGGCACTGGTCCTGATACGAAAGTCGTCAAAATTTCCGGCGCGGGTTTGTGCCAAAAAGTATCGGACATTCCCAAGGCTTGACGCACCAGCCCCATTTGGACCTGATCACGTTCTAGGTCGCGTGGGCCTTTGAAGAGGCAGGGATAGCGATATGTGCCTTGATCGCGTTGCACGTCGACGCGGGCCTCGTAGGCTCCAATGGCGTCATTATAGTAAATTTCACCTAGAGTGATGGTCTGCATCACACGTCTCCGTAAACACAACTCAAACGATACTCGTCTTTCGCATAACGGTATCAGAATGAACTGATTGGACGAAGCTACCCAGTGGAGCAAACCGCCTGTCGCGGTTGGTGATGCAGCTTATACGTTAGGCTATAGACGCGGCGACCTCAGGGGTGAAATCGCCGCGTTGTCAGTGCACTACGGTCACGCTTTGAGCGCGGCGGCGATCTCTGCGTTGACGGCGTCTGCTGCTGCGCGCGGATTTTCGGCTGTCCAGATCGGGCGGCCAACAACTACATGGTCCGAGCCATTCGCAATGGCTTCGCCCGCGGTCATAACGCGTTTTTGGTCGCCTAATGCGGCGCCAGCGGGACGGACGCCTGGGGTGACGATGAGTTTGCCAGCTGCCTCGGGCAAGGCACGGATCAACGCCGCCTCATGCGGAGAAGCGATCACGCCGTCAGCGCCAGCTTCCATTGCACGCGCTGCGCGTTCTGTCACAATGTCGGCAACTGTGCCGTCTTTGTAGCAAGAGGCATCAAGGTCGGCGCGATCAAGAGACGTTAGGACAGTTACAGCGAGGATTTTGAGGTCTTTGCCAGCGGCACCTTCTTTTGCGGCGCGAACGACATGTGGGTCGCCGTGGACGGTCAGAAAATCCAAATCGAACTGAGCAATGCCGCGAACGGCAGCTTCGACCGTTGCGCCGATGTCGAAGAATTTCATGTCGAGGAAAACGCGTTTGCCGTATTCCTGTTTCAGCTCGTTCGCGAGGGCCAAGCCGCCGCCAGTGAGCATCCCAAGGCCAATTTTGTAGAAAGAAACGGCGTCGCCCAATTCTTTGGCAAGCTCGAGACCTTGAATGACGTTCGGGACATCGAGGGCAACAATCAGGCGGTCGTTCGACATGGGAAAGCTCCTTGAGGATGGGTTGGCCTCTCTTGGGGCTCTGCTTTCTTTATGTCAAGGAATGGGCTTATGGCTTGGCCTGCTTGGGCATGTCTTTTGGCTTTGTTTTCGCGGGGACCTCGGCCAAGTCGGTAAGTGTTTTGTCATAGGCCGCGATAATCAGGCGGCCTTTTGGGCTGATGTGATCAACTTGGCCCGTAGCACGCCCCTACCTTTGCGATACCCTGACAATAACGGCAGACAGAAGGGGTAGTCTTAGCTGTCGTGTCGTATCGAAACCCGCTGATTTTTAAGCACTGGAATCTTGCAAGATGCGCCGTTGCTCCCCATCTTATTAACGAAGGCCCGATACGATCCGTGCCGCTTAGTGGGCGGATCAAATTGGCGGGTGCTTAGATAAGGAGAACTGCGATGAACTTAGAGAAGTTCACGGAGCGGTCGCGCGGCTTGATCCAAGCAGCGCAAACGATCGCAATGAGAGAGAGCCATCAGCGGCTCGCCCCCGAACATGTATTGAAAGCCCTTTTGGACGACGATCAAGGTCTGTCCGCGAACCTCATTACGGCTGCTGGCGGTAATGTGGCGGCTGTCGTTGAGGCGAATGACCTGTCGCTGACCAAGATGCCAAAGGTGTCGGGCGATGCGGGGCAGGTGTATCTGGACAGCGCGACGGGCAAAGTTTTGTCCGAAGCCGAGACTCTTGCGCAGAAGGCAGGTGACAGCTTTGTCCCCGTGGAGCGCATTCTGACCGCGTTGGCGATTGTGAAATCTGCCGCTGCGGATGCGCTGAAAGCTGGGAAAGTGACGGCGCAGGGCCTGAACGCAGCTATTAATAACGTGCGCAAAGGTCGGACTGCCGACAGTGCGTCTGCCGAAGAAGGCTACGACGCACTCAAGAAATATGCACGTGATCTAACCGAAGCTGCAGAGCAGGGGAAAATCGATCCGATCATTGGTCGGGACGAAGAAATTCGCCGCTCGATGCAGGTTCTGTCCCGTCGGACCAAGAACAACCCAGTTCTCATTGGTGAGCCCGGTGTTGGTAAAACCGCGATTGCAGAAGGACTCGCCCTTCGGATCGTGAATGGTGACGTGCCTGAATCCCTGCGTAACAAAAAGCTACTCGCGCTCGACATGGGTGCGCTGATTGCTGGTGCGAAATATCGCGGTGAATTCGAAGAGCGCCTCAAGTCGATTTTGAAAGAGATCGAAGCTGCCGCCGGAGAGATCATTCTCTTCATCGACGAGATGCATACGCTCGTTGGGGCAGGGAAGTCGGACGGCGCGATGGATGCGGCCAACCTGATCAAACCCGCGCTTGCGCGTGGTGAATTGCACTGTGTTGGTGCGACGACCCTCGATGAATATCGCAAGTATGTAGAAAAAGACGCTGCTTTGGCGCGGCGGTTCCAGCCTATTCAGGTTGAGGAGCCGACGGTTGAAGACACGATTTCGATCCTGCGCGGTATTAAAGAGAAGTACGAGCTGCACCACGGCGTTCGTATCTCGGACTCCGCTCTGGTCGCTGCGGCAACGCTGTCGCACCGTTATATCACGGATCGTTTCCTGCCGGATAAGGCCATCGACCTCGTGGACGAGGCCGCAAGTCGTCTGCGTATGGAAGTAGACAGCAAGCCCGAAGAGCTCGACGCGCTGGATCGTCAGATACTGCAAATGCAGATCGAGGCGGTTGCTCTCGAGAAAGAGGATGACGACGCGTCGAAGACACGTTTGGACAAGTTGCGTCAGGAACTGTCGGACTTGCAGGAAAAAGCGGACGCCATGACTGCCAAATGGCAGGCAGAGCGGGACAAGCTGGAAGGTGCGCGTGCGTTGAAAGAAAAGCTCGACAAAGCGCGGGCTGATCTGGAAATTGCGAAACGCGAAGGCAACCTCGCGAAGGCGGGTGAGCTGTCTTACGGCGTTATTCCGCAGTTGGAGCGTGACTTGTCCCAAGCTGAGGCGCTGGAAGGCGAACAAATGGTCGAAGAGGCCGTTCGCCCTGAACAGATCGCCGAAGTCGTTGAGCGTTGGACGGGTATCCCGACCAGCAAGATGCTGGAAGGTGAGCGTGAAAAGCTGCTCCGCATGGAAGACGGCCTGCACAAACGGGTCATCGGACAGAAAGCCGCCGTTCGTGCTGTTGCGAATGCTGTCCGCCGTGCCCGTGCGGGTCTAAACGATGAAAATCGCCCGCTTGGGTCGTTCCTGTTCCTCGGGCCGACGGGCGTGGGTAAAACCGAACTGACCAAAGCAGTGGCTGAGTTCCTCTTTGACGATGACAATGCGATGGTCCGCATCGATATGTCCGAGTTCATGGAGAAGCACGCGGTTTCCCGTTTGATCGGCGCCCCTCCGGGGTATGTCGGATATGACGAGGGCGGTGTTCTGACCGAAGCGGTTCGTCGACGTCCCTATCAGGTTGTCCTCTTTGATGAGGTCGAAAAGGCGCACCCTGATGTGTTCAACGTACTGTTACAGGTTCTCGACGATGGCGTTCTGACGGATGGTCAGGGCCGCACTGTGGACTTTAAACAGACCCTAATCATTCTGACATCGAACCTCGGCGCGCAAGCTTTGAGCCAGTTGCCCGATGGTGCGGATGCAGGGCAGGCGAAACGCGATGTGATGGACGCGGTGCGGGCGCACTTCCGCCCCGAGTTCCTGAACCGTCTGGATGAGACGATCATCTTTGACCGTCTGGGTCGTGCGGATATGGGTGGCATTGTCGATATCCAGCTGGCGCGTCTGCAAAAACGTCTGGCTGGTCGCACGATCTCGCTCAACCTTGATGAGGGCGCACGCAAGTGGCTGGCGGATGAGGGCTATGATCCCGTCTTTGGGGCTCGACCACTGAAACGCGTCATTCAACGCGCCTTGCAAGACCCGCTGGCAGAACTTCTGCTGGCTGGTGATGTAAAGGACGGTGACACGATAGCTGTTTCTGCTGGCGCAGAAGGGTTGATCATAGGCGATCGGGTTGGTGGAAGTAATCGCCCGAAACCCGACGACGCGGTCGTTCATTAAAAAACCAGACGGCGGGGAATTCCCCGCCGTTTTTGTTCTGAGGTCTGGGTACTGGTTTGTTGACACAACACACGGCATCATCAAAGCTACTCCCGTATTTGGGGTGTTTGTGATGTCGATTGAGTTTTTCCTAACTTCGCTCGTGGTTGTTCTGCTGCCAGGAACAGGAGTGATCTACACATTAGCGATTGGTTTGGAACGTGGTTCGATGGCTAGCGTCGCGGCTGCCTTTGGCTGTACCTTAGGAATCGTACCTGCGGCATTTGCTAGTATCGTGGGGCTGTCGGCTCTCTTGCATACCAGCGCCTTAGCCTTTCAGGTGATTAAATTTCTAGGTGTGCTTTATCTTTTCTACATGGCTTGGACCATTGTCAGGGACGAAAGCAAAATCGACCTCGGCGCCTCAAAGCCTGTCCGAAGCTATCGCTCCATTGCGTTGACAGGCACTTCGATCAATGTGCTGAATCCAAAACTTTCACTCTTCTTTTTGGCTTTCCTGCCTCAGTTCACCACCCCGAATGTGACGAATGTTACGGGCGAACTCGTTGGACTTGCGGTGGTATTCATGGTGATGACCTTTGTGGTGTTCATCGCATACGGCGCTTTTGCGTCGCTCGCGCGTGAATATGTCATCGCAAGACCTAGAGTAATGACATGGATTAAGCGTGCTTTCGCTGGCACATTTGGCCTATTGGGTATCAAACTTGCGGTCAGTGACTGACCCGCGAACTTGGCCGTAGCTGTTCGTTACAAATCCCCAACGGCATCGTGACGCGCCGAAACACCGAAATGGACTATATGTATCCAAAGCAAAACATGCGGAGGAACACATGGCCTTTCGTTGGAAAAACGACCTGACTGAAAAAGACATCACGCCCAAACAGCTTTGGCTTAATCGCCGCCAGATCATCGCGGCAGCGGGAGCGTCCTTTGTCGGGATGCCTGCTTTGGCGCAGTCGCTAGAGCCGAATACCCTCTCGGATATTCGCAGCTACAATAACTATTACGAGTTCGGCACGGGCAAAGAAGACCCCGCGCAGAACGCCCATAAACTCGATACGTCGAATTGGACGATCAAGGTCGATGGTCTGGTCGATAATCCAGGTGACTATAGTCTGGACGACCTCTTGGGTGGTTTGACCGTTGAAGAGCGCATCTATCGGTTCCGCTGTGTTGAGGCGTGGTCGATGGTCGTCCCGTGGAATGGCGTAGAGCTGGCGGATGTGCTGGATCGCGTTGGGGTGAAATCCTCGGCCAAGTATGTGGCCTTTGAAACGGTCGTGCAGCCAGACAATATGATTGGTGTGCAGCGTCGTGTCATTCCATTCCCCTATGTCGAAGGTCTGCGCCTTGATGAAGCGCGCCATCCACTGACGCTGCTCGCAACAGGCATCTATGGAGAGCCGATGGCGAACCAGAACGGCGCGCCGATCCGCTTGGTGGTGCCATGGAAGTATGGGTTTAAGTCCATCAAATCGATTGTTCGGATCACGCTGACTGATAAACAGCCACCTGCGACGTGGAACCTGATTAATGCTCGGGAATATGGCTTCTATAGTAATGTGAATCCAAACGTGTCGCATCCGCGCTGGTCACAAGCCTCGGAACGTCGGATCGGCGGAGGTCTCTTTGCAAGCCGTCAGGATACTCTGATGTTCAACGGCTATGAGGAGGTCGCCAGCCTCTACGATGGTATGAACTTGGTTGAAAACTTCTGATGGTCGTCGATCGTATCAATCGGGCCACGCGCAAGATCCCCGCGTGGCCCATATATATAGTGGGGAGCTTATGGGCGGGCTGGCTGTTCTGGCTCGGCCTAACGGGTGGGTTGGGTCCAGAGCCGATCAACGCTTTAGAACGTGAGTATGGCTCGACGGCTCTGCAGCTTCTCGTGGCAGGGCTCTGTATTACGCCCCTTCGTCGATACGCCGGATTGAACCTCATCAAATATCGCCGTGCTTTAGGTGTAACGGCCTTCTTCTTTGTGCTGGCCCATTTGACAGTCTGGATGGTTCTAGATGTCCAATCGCTGTCCCGTGTATGGGAAGACATTCTGAAGCGTCCTTATGTGACGATCGGAATGGCGAGCTTCATGCTGTTGGTCCCCTTGGCGATCACATCTAACAATATCAGTATCCGTCGCATGGGGGCTCAATGGCGGTCCCTCCACAAACTGACATATCCAGCGGTTTTGCTGGGCTCTATTCACTTTATTTGGCTGGTCAAAGGCTGGCCGATCGAACCCTTCGTGTATTTCGGCGCAATTGTTTTGCTGTTCGCGGTACGACTCAATGTGATTCAGCGCATGAGTCGGGGGTAATTCAGGGCGCTAACGCCGCCAATAGTATGGGCCGCTGTGGATAACTCTATATCTGGATGGGGTGAATTACTGCGGCGCAGCAATTATCGGTCGTGCGACCTTGGGTTTCGTGAAATGAAATTTCTCAAACCTATGAAAACACACAAAAAATCGGGTGATGTGTAAGTTTTTTGAACTTTTTGCAAAAAGGCTCTTGCGGCTTCTTGGTGATAACCTTAGAACCCCCTTCACCGGCGGCGCTGAGGCGCGGTTGGGGCGGACGGAAC
>NZ_JALRGW010000129.1:0-810 GCF_023253315.1 Aestuarium sp. | reverse complement strand
ACTCTCGCGCTTTCTCGTCACAGTGCGACGGGCCAAGCCCTGGGATCGTTGTTTGTGAATCCCGGTGGCCCTGGTGCGAGCGGCTATGAATTTGTCCTCGATAGCGTCGATTTCGCGGTGTCCGAAGCGCTCCGCGAGTCTTTCGATGTCATTGGCTGGGATCCCAGGGGTGTGAACTTCTCGAGTCCGGTCTCCTGTGCGGCGAGCGATGCAGAGTTGGATTACTTCTTCTTCGGAGAGCTCGAGGCTGAGCCGGACACACCAGAGTGGGATGCCGAGCTTCTCGCTGAATCGATTCGCTTTGGTCAAGAGTGCCAAGCCAACACTGGTGAGCTTTTGGAATTCGTTGACACACTCTCGACGGTGAGGGATCTGGATCTCTTGCGCCACCTCGTGGGTGATGAACAGCTGAACTACCTCGGCTACTCCTACGGGACTTTGATCGGGGCTTTGTATATCGACACCTTTCCGGAGAGGGTCGGCCGCATGGCGCTCGATGGCCCCGTGGATCCTGGGGCGAGCCAGTTTGATCTGGTCGTCAACCAGCATCGCGGTTTTGAAGAGGCTCTCGAGGCTTATTTAGTGGAGTGCGATCTGACGAACTCGTGCCCGTTTGACGGTTCGCTGGAGGAGCGCCTACAAGGAGTTTCTGACCTGTATGACGAGCTGGAAGAAAAGCCCTTGCGTCACGCCGACGGTCGCCTGGTTGACGATGGAATGCTCCGCACAGCCATGGTGACCACGCTCTATGCGCAATCCAGTTGGCCCTTCCTCACCCGAATGTTTGAAGAACTCCAAGAGGGTGTCACT
>NZ_JALRGW010000128.1:0-816 GCF_023253315.1 Aestuarium sp. | reverse complement strand
ATTTACATAAGAGACAACAGGCACTCCAGGATATTTTTCTTTAAATAATCTTACATCTTTTCCAGTTATAGAAGATGACAACGAACATCCTGCATCCATATCTGGTAAAAGAACTTTTTTGTTTGGACTCATTAGTTTTGCAGTTTCAGCCATAAAATGTACACCTGCCATTACAATTATATCAGCTGAAGTTTTAGATGCCTCAATTGCTAATGCCAAAGAATCAGCTGAAAAGTCAGCCACACCATGATAGATTTCTGGAGTTTGATAATTGTGCGCAAGAATAACTGCGTTTTTTTCTTTTTTTAATTCATTAATTTTATGAATATAGGGTGCATGCACTGACCACTCAATTTCAGGCACTACTTTTGAAATTTTTTTATAAATCGAAGCTGTTGCTTGTTGGACTTCTTGTGTAAATTCCATGCCGCAACTTATCAATTTGAAAGATAAATGTCATTCATTTATTGTGAGGCATATTGCGGTCGTGCTGAAATTGGTAGACAGGCACGGTTGAGGGCCGTGTGGACTTAGTCCATGAGAGTTCGATTCTCTCCGACCGCACCAAATTATTTAATTTTTTATGATTTAATCCAACTAGGCTTTATTATTTTAAAAGATGCATTTTTAGAAGTATAGTCTAAATTTTCATTAAAATTATCATCTAAATATTTAACTAAAGCAAAAGGAAAATCTTTTTCTATCAATATTTTTCCTATTTCAATTTCATTATTATAAATTATCTCATCTTGATGAAGTTCACCTTTGGTTACCTGAATTGGTAATAATCTTTTAGATAATTTATTTTTTAATTTA
>NZ_JALRGW010000127.1:0-820 GCF_023253315.1 Aestuarium sp. | reverse complement strand
CGAACCACTAAAAACTGTCACCATTTGCCTCAGGACCTCAACCTGGGCTGCCCGCAGGACCGCGCCAGAGAAGACCACTACGGATCCTTCCTCGCCGACCCGCCGGACTGGCCCCTGTGCTGCGCTATCGTTGCCGCCGCAGCGAAGGACCCAGCCCTCGTGATTCCCGTGACCGTTAAAATTCGCCTTCAGCCCACCCTGGCGGCCACCGTGGCTTTCGCAACCCTGCTCGCGCAAAGCGGGGCCAGCCTCGTCACCGTGCACGGGCGCTTCCGGGGCAAGGAGGCCGCGCGCCGGGACGGGGCCGCGGACCTGGGCTGGGTGAAGGCCGTTGTCGACGCCCTTGCGCCCCTCGGGGTGCCAGTGGTGACGAACGGCAATGTCCGGTGCGCTGGCGACGTGGCGGCCAACCTGGCCTTCACCGGGGCCGCGGGCATCATGGTAACGGGTGGAAAGGCCTCGCACACGCCCAGCGAGCTCGCTGCCGTCTGATGTGGCGATGCCATTGAGGTGCTCAGAGGTCATAATTGCTGCTCACATCCAAACACAACCCCTTTCGACAGGTGGCCGAAGAGGTCTTGAGGGACCCCGCCGTATTTAGCCGCGCTCAGCGCCTCGGCTCCACCGCCTTTGGCGCTGCCCGGGGGCTCCGCGTTGCCCAGAACCTGGCTCATCCCGTCTCTGGGTCGTCATCAGACGCCGCCGGCACTGGTGGCGAATCGCACTGTGGTGGTGGTGGATCGGGCGGCACCGGCGGTGGCGGCGGGACGGGCGCCGATGCGCCGCCCCCTTCGCCGTTAGCCCTCGCGGGCGAGTACCT
>NZ_JALRGW010000126.1:0-823 GCF_023253315.1 Aestuarium sp. | reverse complement strand
CAACTACAACTGGAACGCCACCCTTACGTGCGGCATCCTCGATTGCGTTGGTACCAGCAAAGACAATCAAGTCTGCTAGAGACATTCCAGAATCTGGCTGGAGCTGCTTTAGCTTCTCGATAGTTCCTGCAACGGCTGCATGTACTGGCCAGCTCTTCTGTGGCTCTAGAGCGATGCGTGCACCGTTAGCTCCACCGCGCTTGTCGGTGTTGCGGTAGGTTGCAGCAGACGCCCAGGCTGCGTGAACTAGTTCGGTAGTAGTTAGCCCAGCGTTATCGAGCATAATGCGAGCCATCTGCTTCTGTAGAACAGTTGGTGCAACACCTGGCTCAACTGGGTCCTGCCAAATTAGAACCTCTGCAGGAACCTCTGGACCGTGGTAGCGAGCACGTGGTCCCATGTCGCGGTGGGTCAGCTTGAACCACGCACGAGCGAAGACGTCTGTGAAGTAGTCGAAGTCCGCTAGGAACTTCTGGCAGATGCGGTCATACTCCTCGTCTCCAAAGCGGAGTGCAAGGTCAGTAGTCAACATGCGAGGAATGACAGTCTGTCCACCGATGTGGGCGTGAGGAGCTGCATCCTCTGGGTAGACTTCATCATTTACTGGACGCCACTGCTTAGCACCAGCAGGAGACTCTTCGAGCTCCCACTCGTACTTGTAGATAAGACGTAGGTAGTCGTTGTCCCAACGGATTGGGTTTGGAGTCCAAGTAACCTCTAGGCCAGAGGAAATGGTGTCCTCTGCGTTACCCTTGCCCTGGGAGTTCTCCCAGCCGAGTCCAACAGATTCTAGCTTGTCGTTAGCCTCTGGCTCTGGACCAAC
>NZ_JALRGW010000125.1:0-827 GCF_023253315.1 Aestuarium sp. | reverse complement strand
TTTCAGGAAACTTACAAAATTTTATTTTTATTAGTTCCTGTATTAGTTTCTGTTGCAATGATTGTTTGGTTAGATAGACGGGTTTGGGCTTTTGTTCAAAAAAGACAAGGACCCAACGTTGTAGGACCCTTTGGATTACTTCAATCTTTAGCAGATGCATTAAAATATATTTTTAAAGAGATTATAATTCCAGCAAGCTCCAATAAAGTTATTTTTATTTTAGCACCAATTGTTACTATGACTCTTGCTTTAATTGCTTGGGCGGTAATACCATTTAGTGAAACCCAAGTCCTTGCAGATATAAATGTTGGAATACTTTATCTATTTGCCGTTTCATCTCTTGGAGTTTATGGAATTATCATGGGGGGTTGGGCCTCAAACTCAAAATATCCATTTCTTGGCTCTATAAGATCTGCTGCTCAAATGGTGTCTTATGAAGTTTCTATAGGAGTAATAATTATAAATGTTTTATTGTGCGTGGGATCTTTAAATTTAAATGACATAGTCCTTGCACAAAAAGATCTGTGGTACATCATTCCATTGTTCCCGATGTTTGTAATTTTTTTCATATCTGCTTTAGCGGAAACTAATCGACCTCCATTTGATTTACCCGAAGCCGAAGCCGAACTAGTTGCAGGATATCAAACTGAGTATTCAGGAATGATGTATGCTATGTTTTGGTTAGGAGAGTACGCCAATATTCTTTTAATGTGTGCAATGGGTTCAATTTTATTTTTGGGTGGATGGTTATCACCAATTGATATTTATCCGTTTAATTTAGTTCCAGGAGCGATTTGGTTAATTTTAAAAATTCTTTTATTATTCAT
>NZ_JALRGW010000124.1:0-841 GCF_023253315.1 Aestuarium sp. | reverse complement strand
GTTGTGAGGCGAACACTTTTACCAACACACATGTACCTTTTATCGCGACGGCGCGCGCCACCCCCGGCACTTGAATGTCCGGGTGAGTGCTCTGCTACTGCTCAAGTAGTCCAGGTCCAGGTCTCAAGTAGTCCAGTCCAGTGATGGGATATAGCAGCGAAAGAGAGTTCCGACTCCGAGCCCCGCCGTGGGGCGGGCGAGGCGGAGGGAGAGAGAGGTGGGTGGGTACAGAAAAAAATCGCCCCGAGGTCAATTGTTTTCTCTTCGCGCTGTGCAAGAGCGCGTGTTTCTCTGAGCTGTGAGGGCGCGCTGCCGTGCTCAGGCAGGCGCTGTGTGTGTGCGAATGTTTCTCTCGCGTCAGTTGGCGCTTAGCGTCACGTCCCGCCGTTACCTGCGTGGGGGACAACGCCGGGTTGTTCAGCAACGCGCGCGCCACTTGTGCTTTTGGAGGGCTCTCGACCAATCAGCGCAGGCGGAACAAGATACTCTCATCTTGTGCAGTAGCCAAGAGCCCGTCAGACAGTCTTCCAACGGATAAATGCCCCCCCAAGCGAATGTGAGGGTTTCAATTCCGCTGGAAGGCAGGCTGCTTGAAAGAGGGAGAACCCACTTGGCTGATTGGTCGGATACCGAGAATGGCACTTTGCTCTGCTACTGCTCAAGTTGCCCAGTCCAGCACTTGAATGCCCGGGTGAGTGCTCTGCTACTGCTCAAGTAGTCCAGTCCAGAATGGCACTTAATTTCGAACACTAACTACCCGCAATAACCCCTATTTGGACGGAAGCTATAGTACCCTCCCCCAGTTACCCCCCAGAGCCGGTTTCTTTTGCTCCAAGTGGCC
>NZ_JALRGW010000123.1:0-842 GCF_023253315.1 Aestuarium sp. | reverse complement strand
ATAGTTATAATATTATGATTTTTTGCTAAATCGCTTACTGCTTTAATATCGACTATATCCATACATGGATTAGAAGGAGTTTCAAAAAAGAATATTTTTGTATTTTTCTTAATTGCTTTTTTCCATTCCTCAATATTTTTTCCGTCGATAAATGTCACTTCAACGCCGTATCGTGGAATAATATTTTTTAATACTTCTCTACAGGAACCAAATAAAGCAGTTGATGAAACAATGTGATCACCATTTTTAATTTGGCACATCATTGAATTAAAAACAGCAGCCATACCACTTGCTGTAGCAAAGCAAGATTCAGCTCCATCTAATAGAGCCAATCTTTGCTCAAACATTTCTATAGTTGGGTTGGCATAACGCGTATATTGAAAACCAGTTTTTTCGCCTTTAAAGATTAATTCAGCTTCTTCAGCGTTATCATAAACAAAACCTGAACTAACAAATAAACCCTCAGATGTTTCTTTAAAATTAGATCTGTTTAAACCACCACGAACTAATTTAGTTTTTTCTTTATCCACGTTTTAGCTTTGTCTTAATTCTTTAGCAGCCGAAACCATTTTTGATAAGGCATCAATCGTTTCTGGCCAACCTCTAGTCTTTAATCCGCAATCAGGATTTACCCAAATTCTTGTTGGATCAATGAGTTTAGAAGCTTTTTGAATTAATTCTTTCATCTCATCTTTAGATGGAACACGAGGTGAGTGAATATCATAAACACCAGGTCCAATTTCATTTGGATATTTGAATTTTTCAAATGTGGTTAATAGTTCCATTCTAGATCTTGATGTTTCAATTGAAATAACATCGGCATCAAGAGCCGCAATCGAGTC
>NZ_JALRGW010000122.1:0-866 GCF_023253315.1 Aestuarium sp. | reverse complement strand
CAATGCAAAACTATGTGGAAAACGCGATCGAGCCTCTATGGAGCACATAACCACGCTAGCTTTCTTCGAGTGGATTTTTTGAAGTGAAGGCTGGTCCAAATTCGAAGTCTGGACTGTCTGGACTACTTGAGCAGTAGCAGAGCACTCACCCGGGCATTCGAAGCTAAAATCGAAGTAAGAACCGGTATAACTTCGAATTTGAGGAAGGTGGAATGGGCTTGGCCGGCTGGCGTTCCGGCGGGTTTTATTACTGGCGGAGCGGGATTTTCTCCACGTTCTTATGTGTTATATTTTCTCCAAAGACACAAAGTTGGAGTTATGAATGCCCGGGTGAGTGCTCTGCTACTGCTCAAGTAGTCCAGTCCAGTGAAAGTTCGTTTTAACGCCATCATCCGTCATCATCATCTTTCCTTCGGCATGGTGGCACGCGCCATCATTCATCGAGCCGAAGGACAGTCCGAAGAATGAGGCGCAGCGTTGTTTTTGTTTTCCCACCCACCTCCCTATCACACTTAACATTTGTTTGTTTGATGGGTTCGGAGAGACGGGCATCGAACATCAAGCGAGGTTCGAAGTTCGTGTTCTCCGAATTCCTCCTTCATTCCACGTTGTGGATGGAGGGGTGGGTTTGGGATCCATTAATTGTTACGTTGAAGATTTCGCCTTGGGGGCCCCAATAATAAAGGCTCCTACAGTCAGGCAGACTGGACTGGACTGGACTACTTGAGCAGTAGCAGAGCACTCACCCGGGCATTCAAGTGCCGCATCAAGAGGTTGAGAGCGCTTGCTTACCTAGCTTGCTGGCGCGTGTGTCTTGTGGGGTGTTGCGGCTCAAAGGCGCGCTGGGCCATCCTTCCTTGGGCGCC
>NZ_JALRGW010000121.1:0-872 GCF_023253315.1 Aestuarium sp. | reverse complement strand
TGCAAGGCACGCTCACCGAGAGCGTTGAAAAAGGCGGGCGCACCTTCACCCGCGGCCTCAACCCCGACCGCCAATACACCGGCGCCGATGGTCAGCCCCTGACCTTGCATGGTCGCTCGCTGATGTTCTTGCGCAACGTGGGCCACCTGATGACCAACCCCGCGATTTTGTGGGGCGAGGGACAAGAAATTCCCGAAGGCATCATGGACGCCATGGTCACCACCACCATCGCCATGGTGGATTTGCAAGGCAAGGGCGCCAACGGCATTCGCAACTCTCGCCAAGGCTCGGTCTACATCGTCAAGCCCAAGATGCACGGCCCCACCGAAGTGGCGTTTGCCAGCGAACTGTTTGGTCGCGTTGAAAAGGTCTTGGGCCTGCCCACGGCCACCGTCAAGCTCGGCATCATGGACGAAGAGCGCCGCACCAGCTTGAACCTCAAAGCCTGTATCGCTGCGGCCGCGGATCGCGTGGCCTTCATCAACACCGGCTTCCTCGACCGCACCGGCGACGAAATGCACACCGCCATGCAAGGCGGCGCCATGATGCGCAAGGGCGACATGAAGTCCAGCGCATGGATTCAGGCCTACGAGCGCAACAACGTGTTGGTGGGCCTGGACTGCGGCTTGCGCGGACGTGCCCAGATCGGCAAAGGCATGTGGGCCATGCCCGACCTCATGGCCGCCATGTTGGAACAAAAAATTGGTCACCCCAAAGCCGGTGCCAACACCGCCTGGGTGCCCAGCCCCACCGCTGCCACCTTGCACGCCCTGCATTACCAGCAGGTGTCGGTCGCCGCCATCCAGCAAGAGATGGAAAAGATCGACGCCAACGCCGAGCGCCAAAACCTGCTCAACGGTCTGTGCACCGTG
>NZ_JALRGW010000120.1:0-872 GCF_023253315.1 Aestuarium sp. | reverse complement strand
CCCGGCCTACCCTGGCGAGTTGACCAAAACCCGTCCCGTAGCGCCGAATCTCGATCTGCCGATTGCCATCATCACGAACGCGGCCAACAACGGCGCGATCTTCGTGCGGATGAAGACCGGCGAGACGATAGACGAACTGCACGATGTGCAGGCGCCGAGCCCGAGCAGCGGCGACGTGCTTATCTACGACGCGGTGCAAGCGCGGTGGGAGTCCAACGGCCTGACAGCAGGGTCGAATATCGACATCACCCCAGCGGCAGGCGGCATCACGATTGCAACCACTGCGGCGATCACGGCAGACCTGACGAACAACACCGGCAACCTGATCGACAGCAGCGTGGGCCTTACCAACGGCGCTGGCGCAAACACCGCCACGCTGACAAACTCGCCTGTCACCGGCAACCCCACGAAGTGGATTCCCATTGACGACAATGGCACCACCCGCTACATCCCAGCTTGGTAACCCATCATGAGCGTCATCGTCAAAGTCCTCGTCCCGCCCCTGCAAATGCAGGCGACGCAGACCACGCAGTATTCGCCAGGCCCGGGCATCCGCGCGATCATCGACAAGGCCACCGTCACCAACACCGACACGGCTGCGCGCACCTTCAGCGCCAATCTGGTGACCAGCGGCGGCTCGGCCGGCAACGCCAATCTGGTGATCGACGACCGCGCTGTGCAGCCTGGGGAAACCTACACCTGCCCGGAACTGGTGGGCCAAGTGCTGAACTCCGGTGATTTCATCAGCACCATTGCCAGTGCGGCCACGGCTTTGACGCTGCGGGTATCTGGCCGGGAGATCACCTGATGTGCAACAATTGCGGCGCTGAGTTCCCGGCGTCCAGCGGCCACATAGGAGGCTGAAGTGGACT